>JAAYSU010000230.1 GCA_012523915.1 Clostridiales bacterium | reverse complement strand
ATTTTACCTTTTTGTCTAAGGTGTCCGTTTATCCCATTTTTCTCTACTGGAATATTAAACATCTGTGAAGCTGAAGCACAGTATATATCTCCGCCATCTGCAAATACATCTATTCTCCATTTTTCATTTGCTAGCCATGCAATAACCCTAGCTTCAATAGCTGAAAAATCTGCAACAATAAACTTTTTATCTTTTTTAGGTATAAATGAGGTGCGAATAAGCTGGGATAATGTATCTGGAACATCTTCATAGAGTAATTCTAAGGCCTCAGTATTTTTACTTCTAACTAGTGACCGAGCTTCTCCTAGATCTTTCATATGGTTTTGAGGTAGGTTTTGTAATTGAATAAGCCTTCCTGAAAACCTGCCTGTTCTATTAGCACCATAGAATTGAAACATCCCCCTTGCCCGTCCATCACCACATACTGCATTTTCCATTGCTGCATATTTCTTTATAGAAGATTTAGCAAGCTTTTGTCTAAGTTCCAATACTGTTTTATAAGGCTCCTTGGCACTTTCCAGAAGTTTTGCAACTGCTTTCTTACCTAGACTCTCTGTTTCTATTCCATTTTCTAAAAGCCACCCTTTCATCTGTTGCACCGAGTTAGGGTTTTCTAGTTTGGTAATATCCTGCATAACAGTCATTAGATTTTCACTAGAAACCCCATCTATATAAACAGCTTGCTTTACAAAATCCATATCTATGGCAATCCCACGGTCATTTATTATTTGATCCATCTCATACTCTTTCCAAATAAAATCAGGCACTGGAAATTTAAATAGTTTTTCTTGAATTAACATCTCAGTTTCTACATCACGGGCATTGTATTCTTTAAACCTCTGCCACCTGTCTCTATCATGTTTTGGGAAGTTACGAGTTCTTCCACCATTTGCTTTTGTAGGTTTACAGGGTATGCAAAAATATCTTATTAGATCTTTGCCCTCCGTCAATTTTTGCTTTTCTAAACCTAGTACTGCACCTACACTTTCAAGGGATAGAGGTAGACCCATATAGGCAGACCAAACCATGGAGCATCTCCAGGATGAAGGATTTAAATATTTGCCTGTTTCTAAGCCTAAAAACTTCGAGAGGCACACCCTTTCAAACATGGCATTAAAGGCCCATTTGATAATTTCATCATCTTTAAGGGCATCTATAATACTTCTAGGAATTTTCTCTCCATTGGCTAAATCTACAACCTTTACTTCTCCTCCGTCTACCGAATAAGCAAATAATAGTATTTCAAAATCATCATTCTCGGCATAGCGATAAACCCCAGATTTCCCTAAGTTAATACTTGAGTAAGTCTCTATATCTATTGAAATAGATTTCATCTCTTACCGTCCTTTCCAATATAAATAAGGTGGCAGCACACACCACCACCTTATTTATAATTTTGCCTTAACTTTTATGCTAAGAAATCATCATCTTCTATTGTGGTGAATTCATCAGCTGCATTAGTTCTGCCACCAAGAGGTTCACCATCCTTAATCTTTTGAATGTTTCCAAGTCCACAGGCCACTCCCTTGTTTCCATTAGAGTTAAAAGCATAGAAATTAAGAGATACCCTTGCGTAGCAACCACTATAAACTTCACTTCTATCTAAAATCGGTCTTACTGCTTTGTCCACAATTTGAGGAGCAGTAATACTATTTGCATTTACAAAATAATGCCCCTTATAAGCTTCATCGTCTCGCTCCGCATCTCCATCTCTAAGGGGTAGCTTTATAGCCGCCTTATTAGGCTTCTTTCCTCCGAACTTATGAAGTCCTTCTTCAATAGCTGCATCCACCGCCGCATGGATAGCGTTAATT
>JAAYSU010000108.1 GCA_012523915.1 Clostridiales bacterium | reverse complement strand
TCGCTTTAGCTCATCTTCTATGTAATCGCTATTGTCTACGCTTTTAACCTTTTCGTTGATAATATCATCTAGTTGGGTCATGAGCTGTTGTCTATTTAAATGCCTTTTTCTCAATATCTGTTCTTCATCAAAATCAACTTTATCAAAAACCAAAGAAGAGCTACGGAATAAATCCGTATCTCTCATCAATGCTTTTTCTTTATTATTTATATCTATCTCATGATTATCATTAAACAATTCCTTATCGGGCTTGTCCGCCATATGTTCCTCCTATCGTCTATTTAGACGAGGTTTCTCCCATATGCACTCTTTTGTCCATTATACCTACTTAAAGCTACAATTTCAAACTTTATTTTCAAAGTCTTTGAGCTTCTCCTTAAAGCAAGAGCATCTCTCCCCTGTATCTAGTATACCGGTGTCCTTACATACCGTACATGTATACCATATATCCATATAGTTGAGTTTAAAATTATTATCAGTTAAGAGATATGCTTTTTCATTATTGAGTTCCTCAGCTCTTTTTTTCAACCCATTTATCTTGATCTTGGCTGAGGATCCGCTGGACAGCATAAGCTTGGAAATCTCCATGCCTATCTGCCTGGTCTCTTCTTCTATCTCCCTAATCCTTGGTACAACCCTATATACCTCTTTCCTGCGCTCTTCGGCTTCTTCTTCATTTTTTCTTCTAACATCTTCATAAGATTTAATAACCGATGTAATGATATTCCCCTCTGTATTTTTCTCCTTAGCTGGAGCCTTCCCCTCCTTGCTCCAGGCTCTTAAAACGGTATTTACATAGTTAATATTAGGATTTGATATACCGCTTGTCTTTTTACAGGCTGAGAGCACTTTTGAAATGTCAAAGCCTAAATCGTCGAACCATGTATCCATGATCCTCTTTTCTTCTTCAGTAGGATTCCTATGAAAACCTAAAGCTTTTAATACTCTCTTGTAAAGATAGTGTCTGTTATCATATTCTTCTAGATATCTCTCCACATCGCTTACGGTTTTCAAGCCTTTATGTGCCCATTCCCTAACAACAGCACCTACATAGTTATGCTTGCTGTTGTTCCTGTGTTTTGAACAGTATTCATAAGCAAAGACCACCATCTCGGGTGTAATCCCGTAATCTTTAATCCAGTCAAGGATTGCAACAGGTTCTTTTCCTTCAAATAACCTGCCTGTAATCTGCTCAATCCTGCTGTACATTTTCTTTAGTTCCTTATCATCCATAAGGTCTTCGAGTGATTCAGGAACCTTTTCTTCACTCTTCTTGTTCTTACCGCACACACCAAAAATCTGCTCCTTGAGATTCAAAAATTCAACCCTATAGCGAAAAGGATCTTCAGGATTAGGATAATGCTTCTTAATTATCCCCTTTTTCTCCCAATAGGTCCAGGCCTTTAAGACATCCTCTTCCTCCAAGGAAAGCTGTTTGGCAATAGTCTTATTGTTCATTGACATATTGATTTCAGCATACATTAACCCAAGCAAATAAACCTTGACGTAATCGCCATGGGCATCTATCATGTATTCGTTTATGAAAACGTTTTCAACAGCAGTGTTATGTAAGTAATAATTATATATTTTACTCCGTTTAAAGTTCATTTTTAGCCTTTCAAACTATTTAATTTATCAAGCAACTTTTCAAAGTCTATGTCATGTCCCTTGGCAGCTTCCTCTAATGTTTCACTTTTTGCCCCAGGGCATTCATGACAGTTCATACCGTGGTCCGATAGAATTTTTTGGAACCTGTCATCAATTTCCAAAATTTCATGCACATACATATCCTTCGTAATCATAATTTCACCCCTCCTATTCCTTTCAAATTATGATATATCCGAAAGGTAGCTTGTATCGACAAACCTTGTGTACTTTCCAAGCCAGGTAAGCTCGACAATCCCTGTAGGGCCGCTTCTCTGCTTAGCAATATTCACTTCACATATATTTGGCTTATCAGTGTCAGGATGATAATATTCATCTCTATAAAGAAACATTACAATGTCGGCATCCTGCTCGATTGCACCTGATTCACGAAGATCCGACAAGATAGGCCTGTGGTCGGTTCTCTGCTCAGGAGCACGTGAAAGCTGAGATAGCACCAAAACAGGACAATCCATCTCCCTTGCCATTTGTTTAAGAAAGCGGGATATGGCGGTTATCTCCTGCTGCCTGCTCTCTGCCCTTGCTCCCTCATATGACATAAGCTGCAGATAGTCTATGATAACTAGATCCAAACCTTTTTCAGCTTTAAGTCTTCTGCATTTATTCTTAATCTCAAGTATACTGATTCCAGGTGTATCGTCTATGTAAATCTCGGCCTCTGAGAGCTTGGCTATAGCTCCATATAGCTGGTCCCAGTCGCTTCTATCCAATTTGCCGGTTTTTATCTTCTGCATGTCCACTTTGGCTTCCATGGAAAGCAATCTTTGGCCCAGTTGCTCTCTTGACATCTCTATGCTGAATATAAGTACTTTTGCATTGCCCTTTATTGCAGCATGCTGTGCAATGTTAAGTGCAAAAGCTGTCTTTCCCATGCTTGGCCTAGCCGCCAGCACAATGAGATCTGACTTTTGCAAACCTGATGTCTTAGCATCTAAATCTATAAATCCTGTGGTTACTCCAGTGAGTCCATCTTCAAGCTTAGATACTTCATCTATGTGTTTAAGATTGCTGTAAAGCACATCCTTTAGGGGTTCAAAATCCTTCTTCTGACGGGTCTGAGCAATTTCAAATATTGAATGCTCCGCCAAATCTAAAACTTTCTCAGGCTCAATACTCTCCTTATATGCTTTTTCCATAATTTCAGAAGAAGCATTTATCAGCCTTCGGAGTACCGCCTTCTCACTTACTATCTTAGCATACTGTACCGCATTTGATGTGGTGGGCACAATAGTAGATAGAAGTGCAATATAGGCTCTTCCTCCAACCATTTCAAGCGTATTTCTCTTCTTGAGTTCTTCGCTGACAGTCAGTATGTCTATCGACTCGCTTCTACGGTATAATTCAATAATAGCCCTATATATTTCTTGATGCATCTTACTGTAGAAGTCTTCAGCTTTCAATATTTCAATAACATCAAAGAGTACTTCTTTATCAAGAATAATCGATCCTAATACAGATTTTTCTGCATCATCGTTGTGAGGTGGAATTCGTTCGTTGGTATTCATTTTATTCCTCATTCGGATTCTACTACTACTTTAAGTTTTGCAACTACACCTTGAAACAGTTTAATATCTATTTGATGTTCTCCAGTCTGCTTTATAGGATTTTCTAATACAAATTTTTTCTTATCTACATCAATACCGTGCTGGTCTAAAAGTCCCTCTGCTATGTCTTTGCTGGTTATTGAGCCAAACAGTCTTCCTCCCTCTCCACTTTTTGTTGTTAATTTCACTTGAATTTCATCTATTTTCTTAGCCAATGCCCTGGCAGATTCTAAATCTTCAGCTCTTTTTTCCGCCAGCTCTTTCTTATATTTTTCAATTTGTTTCAAATTCTTGGGCGTGGCCTCTTCAACCAATTTTCTGGGAAGTAAGAAATTTCTCGCGTATCCGTCATTTACATTAACCACATCATAGGCCTTGCCAAGACCCTTTACATCTTGTAATAATATAACTTTCATAGTTGGACCCTCCCATTTCTATTCAATCTCTTCTACTAGCTTCTTTATCTCTAAAACAGTATCTTCAACTGGTATATCTAATTGGGCACCGGCCGTAGCCAAATGACCGCCTCCACCCATTTTTTCCATTATGGTCTGAACGTTTACCTCTCCAAGGGATCGTGCGCTAACGAAAGTCTTGCCATTTTCGTCGATTCCTACTACAAAGCTCGCTTTGATATCTTCAACTTCTAATAGATCGTCTGCAGCCTGAGATGTAAGCATATGAACATTTTTATAACTCCTGCCGCAGGAGGATATGGCTACACCCTGAGGAAGCATCTCGGCTTCTGCAATTATTGAAGCTTTTAACTTGAAAAAGTCTATATCTGTTTGGAAGAGCTGACGAACGCTTATAGTGTCTGCTCCATTCCTCCTCAGCCATGAAGCTGCTTCGAAGGTACGAACTCCTGTCTTTATAGAAAAGTTCTTGGTATCTAGCATTATGCCTGCAAGCAGAGCTTCTGCTTCATACTTTTCAATATTCTTTTTGCCATCCCCAATATATTGCAGTATTTCACTGACGAGTTCTGAAGTCGAAGAAGCATATGACTCCATATAGGTCAATGTGGCATTGTCTATATTGTCCTCTGCCTTTCTATGATGATCTATTATGACAATCTTATCAGTCATATTAAGCAAGTCTGGACAGTCTAGAAGGCTGGGCCTGTGTGTATCAACTATAACAAGCAGTGTGTCCTTGTCTGTAATAGATTTAGCTTCTTCTGGTGATATGAAACGATGCTCACCTGAATCCAAAGCTTTCTCGTATATTTTCTTTATTGTATCTATCTGGTTGGCAATCAATATGCCACCCTCTTTGTTTCTGTTCTTTACAATTCGGCTTATTCCCAAAGCCGCACCAAATGAGTCCATATCAGGATTCTTATGCCCCATGATAATAACCCTTCCTGATTGGTCAATCATCTGCCTTAATGCATGGGCCATAATCCTTGATTTCCCTTTATTTCGCTTTTCAACTGTCTGAAGCTTACCGCCGAAATAATCTACCTTGCTCTTCCTCTTTACAACAGCCTGGTCTCCACCCCTGCCTAAAGCAAGATCTAAAGCTGCTGATGCATACTCTTCCAGCTCAATCAAGTTCTTGCCGCCTACACCAACTCCTATAGAAAGAGAAGCTGGAAAATCGGCATCAGTGTCAACTTCCCTAATTTCATCAAGAATTGAGAATTTAGTAGTTTCAAGATTCTTAATATATTTCTGTTCAAAGACAACAAAGTAGTTTGAATTACTATATTTTATAACTGTTGCATAAATTCTTGATGACCATTGGCGTATGGCTATCTCTATCTGCGATGCTATTATAGACTTCCTTTCATCAGGAGTACTGGATATCAGTTCATCAAAATTATCTACGTTAATATAAGCGAAGCAGACTTTCTCATTGTTGTAAAGGTCCTTTAAGGTCTCAAGGCTTGTTACATCCATCCAATAGATAATAATGCTGCCGCTTTCTTTGCTGTCTAGGGATGAAGTTAAAATCCGATAGACCCTGTCTTTTCTGTTCACCAATAGATGCTTGCCATTTATATTATCTTCAGCAAGATCGGCATATCTCAAGCCTGTAATCTCTGCAATCGACGAATTCAGCATTTCAGCATCGGGAAATATATGTTTGAATTTATCGTTAAACCAAAATATATTTTCCTCTGAGTCAACCATACAAAGTGGAAATGGATTGTCGTCAATAAAATACCTAATAGTTTCTTCTAATTCATTTGTAATCGTCTTTGCATATTCTATAAATAAATCGGTCTTCTTTTCCGATAGTTTGCGTGAATATAGTACCAACCCTACTATAACCAGAAAAGCAGCTATTCCCGCATAGCTATTAAAATATAAGAGCGCAAGTGCAAACAATATTAAAGTAACTGTCCCCGCCCTCATATAAGGTTTTAATATTCTCTTAAATACTTTACTCGCCATATGTTTTCCCTCACGACTTCCAACGGAGGTTTTTAATGATTATACCATAAATTATACTTTGGATGTGATTTTTTAATAACTTCCAAAAGTTTAAAATTGAAAAAAAGCCTTGCGTAAGCAAAGGCTTTTACATTTTTTCGCATATTAATCAGCTGTATATGGTAAAAGCGCAACTATCCTTGCTCTTTTAATAGCTGTGGTAACTGCTCTCTGATGGATTGCACAATTACCAGTAATACGCTTAGGTAAGATCTTACCCCTATCTGTGACATATTTCTTCAATTTATCAACGTCTTTATAATCTATAGTTTCTGTTTTATCTGCACAGAACTGGCATACTTTTCTTCTTCTCATGCCACGTCTCTTATCAAACATATTCAAATCTCCCTTCTTCTAAAATGGGATGTCATCGTCATCATCAAGGGTCTGGAAGCCTTCTGGAATTTCATTTTCAGAGGGCAGGGACGATGATTCATCCGACTTTCTTTTGTCTCCCCATTCGAGAAACTCAACTCTCTCAGCATAGACATCTGTTGTATAGCGGATCTCACCGCTCTGTGTTTTATAACTCCCTGTTTGAATTCTACCCTGAATACCTACAAGGCGTCCCTTTGCCAGATATTTTTCACAAAGCTCTGCAGTTTTACCAAAGGCAACAATTCTTATGAAATCAGCTGTCTTTTCCTTTGCCATAGGTCTATCAACTGCCAGTGTAAAATTAACTACCGCTGTCTCGCTTTGAGGTATATATCTCAATTCAGGATCTCTGGTTAATCTTCCAATCAATACTACATTGTTCATTTTTACAGCTCCTTATTAAAACGGGAGTAACTAATTTTACTTTTCGTCTTTGTTGATGATTAAATGTCTGATTACGCTATCAGAGATTTTGAGTCTTCTGTCTAGTTCGTTTGGAAGATCGGAATCTGCTTTAAATTCGATGAGCACATAATATCCTTCATTCTTTTTTTGAATAGGATAAGCCAGTTTTCTCATTCCCCAAACATCTACTTTATCGACCTCGCCATTAGCTGAAATGACTTCTTTAACCATTTCAATTGTAGCTTCCTTTTTCTCATCTTCTAAAGTAGACTCGATTATGAACATGACTTCATAATTTCTCATTTCACTGTCACCTCCTTATGGACTAAATGGCCTTGTTCCCAAGGCAAGGAGCATTATTCAAATTTAATGCCATATAAGTATATCATAACATAAGTATTTTGCAAGATTGATTTTATTTAAATCCTTCTCTAATAATTTGCTCTACCTTTGCAGGCAATTCTGCCGCCTCTTTTCTGTTCATGCCTTCCGTTTCAATCGCTTTATGAATTTTAAAGCTTACTGTTGCAGGCTGTACATAGCCTTTTTCTTCATAAGCTTTATAAGTCCCATCAATTGTTACAGGCACTATTGGTATTCCAATCTTGGTAGCTAATCTAAGACTGCCTTTTTTGAATTCTCCCATTTCCCCACCCCTGCTTCTAGTTCCTTCGGGAAATATTACAAGGGAAAAGCCCTGCTTTAAGAAGTTAATGCCTTCCTCTATCGCCCTAAGCGAAGCCCTAGCATCTTCTCTTTCTATAAATACGCTTCTAATATCTATTATCCATTCGCCGTAAGAAGGAAGTTTGGCCAAGTCAGATTTTGCTACAAAGCCGAACTGTTTTCCTCTAATTGCTGCAAGAAATACAGGTATATCCCAATAACTCTGATGGTTTGAAACAAACAATACCGTACCATCGGGAATGTTTTCAACTCCTGATACCTGGAGATTAATTTTAGCTTTCTTGATCAGAGCATCTGCCCATGCATCTTCTGCCTTACGGATTTCTGCCCTCTCTTTTTCATAATCACCTTCAGCTTTATACTTCCTAATCTTTCTCTGGTGATGTTTTATAGTAAGTTGGTACAGATATGTCCATATCAGAAAAAATAGGTTTCTTATAAAATTCATGGCTACCTCCGACTATGTAACCGGAAATGATACGGCTAATGGTTGGTTTCAAATATATCACGAATGTAAAAATATGTCCATATTCCACTTTGTGAAATTAATCAAATTTGCTTGGTATATCTTGTAAATCTGATCCGAATTTTAACTGATTTTGTCTAGCTTCCTCTTAATTGATTTTTGAGTAAAACTAATATAGTATATGTAGTGAAAACAATATATCACCCAATTACTATCAGTATCTTTTGATTATCGAGTAGGTTTCTATGCTCAGATCTTTGACCGGTGATGCTGTCATACATATTGCCAAAAGGATTCCTCATTAAACATAACCTTGGAACGATAAGAGGTTATAGCCTGCAAGAGGTGCTTGATAGTTTTTGCAAGGTACCTTCCCTACAGAATCACTAAACGTCGCCCAGGTGATATAGCAGCCTGTTATGCTGATCCCAAAAAGAGTTATTGGATATGTGCCAAAATTCATGGCACTGGCATGTAAAAATCCTAACGGATACAAATGAGGTGATATGTAATGAATAAACCAATACTAGTTATTATGGCAGCCGGAATAGGCAGCCGATTTGGTGGATTAAAACAGATGGCACCCGTAGGAAAGCAAGGAGAGCCCATAATTGAATTCTCAATTCATGATGCTATTGAGGCGGGTTTTGAAAAAGTAATATTTATTATTAAAAAAGAAATCGAAGATGAATTCAGAAGCTTAATAGGAGATAAGGTTAAGGACTTCATTGAAGTTGAGTACGCTTTCCAAGAACTCCATATGCTCCCAAAAGGTTATGAAGTACCGGAAGGAAGGATTAAACCATGGGGCACCGGTCATGCTGTACTATGTGCAAAAGAATATATCGACCAGCCCTTCGCAGTTATAAATGCTGATGATTACTATGGGAAACATGCTTTTAGAGTAATTTACCGCAATCTCAAAAAACAAGCTATGGACGATAAAATATATCGCTTATCTATGGTTGGATACCAGATTGAAAATACTTTGAGCGATCATGGCCACGTTACAAGGGGTGTATGTGAGCTTTCAGGAAACTTCTTGGAGTCGATAGTAGAGCGCATGCAAATCCAAAAAAATGGAAACATTATCGAATATACTGATGATGACGGCAAAAAAAATCAAATTGAAAAAGGTACAACAGTATCAATGAATCTATGGGGTTTTCCCCTAAGGTTTTTAGATGAGCTTGGAAATAGATTTCCTGTTTTTCTTGACAAAGCTTATAAAGAAAATCCTATCAAAGCCGAGTACTTACTTCCAACTATCGTAAATGATCTTTTACATCAAGAGAAGGCTACAGTAGAAGTCCTTCGCTCTTTAGACAAGTGGTACGGTATTACCTACAAGGAGGATTTAGAGCCTGTTGCCGTAGCAATACAAACAATGCAAGATAAGGGGGATTATCCTCAAGTTCTCTTTTCAAAATAATATTGTTATAAGAATATTTAGCAATTCATCTCGGTAACTCATTGCCGAGATGAATTAATTATCTTCTTTATAAGTCACCCAACATAGCACTTCCTATTATTCCTGCATCATTTCCAAACTCAGCGGGCACTATTTTATAGAGGTGTTCAAAATATGATTTTTCCTTAACTAATTGGCGTAAAGGTTCAAATAGAAAGTCTCCAGCTTTACTTACTCCTCCTCCAAGGGCAATAACCTCAGGATCAAATATTGCCGTTAATGAAGCTATAGCTGAACTTAAATTGTCAAGATAGCGGTTGAAAATATCAGTTGCTACCGGATCTTTTTCCCTGGCACAGTCAATTACTAGCTTGGCATCAACCCTATCAATATTCCCTTTTATTTTCGTATATATCTTGCTTAAAGGGTATTCAATTACAGCCTTTCTTCCCTCCCTAATAATCCAGCTGGCAGAGCATAGTGCTTCTATACATCCTTTGTTTCCGCAGGTGCAAAGGGGGCCCTTTAATTCAAGACACATATGGCCTATTTCTACCCCATGGTTCATTCCGCCGTTAAACAGTTTGCCATCTAGGATTATTCCTCCGCCTACACCTGTTCCTAGGGTTAGAAGTATTGCGGTATTACAGTTTCTAAATGCACCTAGTTTGAGTTCTGCAAGAGCAGCAGCATTGGCATCGTTTTCTAAATATACTGGAATATTGGGGAAGTGATCTTGTATTTCATCCTTGAAAGGAACCTTATAGAATTGGAGATTATGCGCTCTTATAATAATGCCCTTTTCGTAATCGATATCCCCGGGTATACAGATTCCAATAGAATCAATTTGATATGGGAATTCTTTTACTAAATCCGCCATAGCTTTTGCAACTTCTTTATATGACTTGCCTGTCGGAAAGGGAACTTCACGCCTTGCTATGATACGATTCTCTTCATTCACAGCTCCTAGGGCAATCTTGGTTCCCCCTACATCAAATCCTATCCTAACCATC
>JAAYSU010000107.1 GCA_012523915.1 Clostridiales bacterium | reverse complement strand
TCTAAAAATTGGTATGCTCGGTTTAGATATTAAAACTGCTTGTATTATCCTGGCACAGCAACTAGGGTTCTTCGAAGAGGAAGGTGTAAATGTTGAGTTTGAAAATATTTCTAATCTAGGAGATGGTATTACTGCCCTCGACCGAGGTAAATTAGATATATTGCCCTTTGGTGTCATTCCAACTTGTACATTTTTATCCCAAGGTTCAGATATCTATGTCATAGCAGGAACTATATCAGAAGGTAGCGAAATCATCGTAACTCCAGAAAACGCAGATTCAATTAATCGTGCAGAAGATTTCATAGGTAAAAAGATTGGTTGCTTCCGCATGGAAACTGGACACATGGTAATAAAAGGATATCTCCGTGAAGCCGGTATTGATATTAATCAAGATCTTGAGTTTGTTTACCTTGATTCTCAAAACTCGATCGTAGAGGCTGTTAAAAAAGGGGAAGTAGATTTAGGATTTGTAAACAGTGGCTTTGGCTATATTGCCCAAAAGTCCGGTTTAGCAGTTGCAGCAACAGCTGGTGATTTTGTACCAGACTTCCCCTGCTGTCGTCAAACTACCTCCTATAAAACTTTGACTAATAAGCGTGATGCTTTGGTTAAATTTGAGACTGCTGTTCTACGAGGTTACGAAACTTATATGACTGATAAGGAAACAACCATTAATGCTTTGGCTAAGTATAGTGGTCAAGATAATGAATATGTAGAAGCTGTCATGTATGGATTGAAGAGGAAATATAAAAATGCCATGATTATCTCCATCGATCCAAATAAGAATAAAGTAGTTGAATTTTACGAAATCATGAAAGCAAACGGTGATATTGCTGCAGATACACCATACAGAATGGAGGACCATGTGAATACGTCCATCTATGAAGATGCTTTGAAAATCATGATAGAACGTGGGTCCAACGAAGATATATTCAATCAGTTAATGGACGAATATAAAATTAATAACTTTTAACATTAGCTAGGTACTAGATTATGTATACAATTAATGTCTCGCATTTAACTTTTTCATACAAGAATAAGAATAGCAGCAATAGAGTACTCACCGATTTAAACTTGCAAATAAAAGAGGGAGAATTTGTTTGTATCATCGGTCATTCGGGTTGTGGGAAAAGTACCTTGCTCGGTATTTTGGCAGGACTCCTACTACCTGATAGCGGAAGGGTTCTCATTGAAGGCAAGGCCTTAACCGGACCAGGAACAGAGCGCGCTATTGTATTTCAACACTACTCCCTCTTTCCATGGATGAGTGCCTATAAAAATGTCTTGTTTGGCATCCAGCAGGCAAGAAGTGAGCTGAATAAAACAGAGGCAGAAGAGTTGGCAAGAATATATTTAAAAAAAGTTGGCATGGATGTCCCCAGCACCATTATTTAATAGCTGCAGCAATGCTAACAGCTGCATATAAAATCCAAGGTAGGCCTTTAGAGGTGCTGCGAAATGATCTTATGGAGGCGATGATGCGAGCTAAAAATGTCCTTCCTGCCTTTTGTGGTTTGTACGGGAGCTGTGGCACTGCTGTTGGTCTCGGAATATATGCAAGTATTCTAACGGATACTGACCAATACTCAGAACACACATGGGCGCTTGTCAATAAAATCGTAGGGGAATGCCTGCTAAAAATTTCGGAAGTTGATGGACCGAGATGCTGCAAGAGAAGCTCCTATATCGCACTTCAAATCGGCGAAAAATTTAGCAAGGAGGAATTTGACCTTGATCTAGGTACATCTGAGTACCTTAAATGTACACACTATTTGCGGAACAAAGAGGAATGTAAGAAAACACAATGTCCCTTTTTCCCACTAACTGAAGAAAATTGATTATAAATTTGAGGTGATAAAAATGATAAATAAGGATTTATATCTATGTGATGAGAATTCAAAATGCTCTTGTAAAGGTTATAATCTTGATAAATTATTGCAACCCAATATATTAATTATTCTTGCAAAACAGAATATGCATGGCTACATGATCATACAAGAATTGGAACAAAGGAACATATCTGAAGCTGACAACACCGGCATATACCGTACTTTAAAAACCCTTGAAGATAGAGGCATGGTAAGATCTGAATGGATTATAGATGAATCCGGCCCAGCAAAGAAAAACTATATGATAACTGATGATGGTCTTGAATGCCTAAACAATTGGGTAAGCACTCTTCAGCTATATAATAAAAAGATAGATAAGATAATTAATGACGCAAAAAATGTATTAATGAGTATAGGAAATTTTTGACAGACAAGCTTTATTGTCTATTAACTTGAGCAAGCAGCTTTCTAGCTCTGGCTTTTACCGCAGGACTCCCATCTACAATAGCAGCTTCCAAAATCTTAATCATTTTTAACCTATATTTTTCATCTTTCTTGAAAATGTCTGCTAAAGCCTGTAATGAGTTGGCAATAACTATCTTACTTTTGCTATTCTCTATCCAGGAGACCAATTTTTTATATACTATTTCTTTTTCTCTAGCAGATAGGCTTAAATAAGAGAAGATTAAAGCAACATGCCATCTTACTTCCTGTTGCTCTATTTCCGATATCTCCTTAATAATTTCTTCT
>JAAYSU010000106.1 GCA_012523915.1 Clostridiales bacterium | reverse complement strand
TGAACAGTACTATTAATCTTTTACCACCTCTCATCTCAATCCCATTCCTTTCAAAATTTATATTGGAAAATTCCAACTCTATTCTAAACAATCAACCCCCTTAAGTCTAGTATTTATTATTATACACATCCATATGCAAAAGAAAAGCGAGTACTAAGACCCGCTATTTAAAAGAATTTATTATTTAAGCGCATTGATCTTGTCTATTAAGGCATTTATCAGGTCTTTAATGACTTTCTTTGTCATTTCATCGACTAAAACCCCGTTTTCATCAAACTTCTTATCAGCATTTGATATAAAGACTTCGGGTTTGTTGACTGGTATAAGGTTAAGCGAAACACAAACCTGCCTTAAATGGTACTGCACTCTTGCACCGCCCAGCATGCTAGGAGAAGCACTCATAATGGCAATCGGCTTTCCGAATAGGGGAAGTTCACTACCTCTAGAAACCCAGTCTAAAGCATTTTTGAGAACAGGAGGAACAGAGAAATTATATTCAGGTGTTGAAACCAGAACTCCATCTGCTTCAAAAAGTTTTTTCTTTAGATTGGCCACTGAATCAGGCAATCCTTTTTTCTCTACATCCTCGTTATAGAATGGAATATCAGATAAATCTATTACCTCATATTCAACATTCTCAGGAACTAAGTCTTTTACAGCATGCAATACCGCCTTATTATATGACTTTTCTCTCAAACTACCTGTTAATCCAACGATTTTTACCTTATCCATCTTCTCACTACTCCTTATACCATTATCCTTAATAAACGTGTTATTATTCAACTCTTTGAAAGCTAAATCAAGTTCTTCCTTTGTGTTCATTACGATAGGCCCTCTCCAAGCTACAGGCTCTTTTATAGCTTTGGCTGATAAAAGAATGAATCTCATATCTTGATCTACCGCCTTAACCCAAAGTTTTTCACCCTGACCGAACAACACAGCTTGTCTTTCATCAATTAATTCATCGGGTTTACCAGGATCAAAATTCGCCTTACCTGAAAAAATATAGATGAACACGGTGTTTTCAGTATCATCTGTAAAAGTCCATTCCTGGTTTGCATGAAGTTCAACATCCAAATAAGTAGCTTTTATATATTTACCTTGAAAAGCACCCTTTTTCCCTAGGTATTCTCCAGCAATCACATGTACCTTTGAACCTCCTTCATCTATAACAGGTATACTCCCCGCTTTTATATCCCCATAAGCAGGTTTTGTCATTTTATCTTTTGCAGGAAGGTTCAGCCACAATTGAGCACCCAGCATATGCCTTTTTGGTTTAGGCATTTCCTGATGGATGATTCCTGATCCGGCAGTCATCCACTGACATTCACCGTCATAGATATCCCCCTTGTTTCCTAGACTATCGCTATGTTCGATATGGCCTTTTATTAAATATGTAATGGTTTCTATACCTCTATGCGGATGCCACGGAAAGCCCTTTATATAGTCTGCAGGATTATGAGAATCAAAAGCATCCAACATTAAGAAGGGATCAAAATCTTCAGTATCATCACGCCCAAATACGCGAACCAGATTTACTCCTGCACCATCGGTAACTTGCTTACCTTTTACTAATTTTACTACCTTTCTCAATGTGGCCATAATATTATTCCTTTCATATCAGTTTATGTTTTCTTATTTATACCCAATCTATAGCCCGTTACTCTAAAAAAATAGAAAGACAACTCTTCAATAAAAGAATTGTCATCTAGAAGAAATACAATATTTATTTAGATATTTTTATTAGCAATACACCTACTATTAAACAAATGATACCTATAACTCTAACAACACTTATAGATTCTTGCGTTTGATTAAAGAAACCAAAATGCGCACATAATGTTGCAACCGTCATTTGAGTAGCTATTATAACAGAATATGTTAAAGCTGCACCTAATTTTGAAACGGCATATATCATTAATGCAACTATCATAGCCCCAAATACTCCGGCAACCAGATAAATTTTATTTACCTCTCCAAAATTACTTAATCCTTGAAACCTATCTGTAAACAAGCAGAATACTATAACAATAGTTAAGGATACGAGTATACTGATGAAAGCTGCATTAAATAATCCTACACTCTTACTAACATTATTATTAAATATAGGTTGTAAAGCTAACGAAATGCCACATATTATTGCAGCAAAGACAGGTAAAACATATGCTACCATAGTACTCTCCTTTGAACTCTTGATGGAATAATTAATATAACAAGCTAATTTTATATAATCTCATTATTAGAGTCAATAAAAAAGATAGATGCATTCTACCTTTCTACTACAGTCCTCCGAAAATATAAGGGATAATAACTTTTATAAACGGAGCCACTATAATTGCCCCGATTATAGAAAGAACCAATTGCTTATTATCTTTGTACAAAACAAGTATGGCTAATAATAAACAAATAACCCCATCATAATAAGATAGGTCTATATAATACATGCCAAAGGAAAATGCTTGAGTAATGAAAAATCCAATTATTATGGATGACAGAGGAATTGCAATTAAACCACTGCCCTTTGAATACCATATTAAATAAGCTAAAAAGGGTGTAAACAGCGTTATTATACCCCATGCTATCATATATGACTTTGGAAAAAAGCCCGAAACATATATAGTAATCATGTAGTAGCCTGCAAGCATTCCTACAAAAAAACCAAAGACATTTACACTGGCTCTCAATGGTCCTTTGCTATTAACTGAAATAATTACTGCAAGCAATACCCAGATAGACAGTCTCGAAAATACATTTCCTAAGTCCAAAATCTCGAGGATTCTATGCCAATATGCGTCATCATATAAGGGCATGTTATCCAGGAGTTTTGAAAATATTCCTAACGCAACTCCTACTAATATAATTAAAATCGTATTCATTAGATTAGACTTAATATTTGTGACCCGCATTTTTCCAAACCACCACAATCTTCTTTAAAGCAAAAAACCCCGCATTAATTATAGTTTTTACTGCGGGGTTATAGGCAAACTCCCTAACCCATTTTCTCGGTTATAAGTTTAGCCAAATTCTCTGCAAGCTCTGTTATGATGTCAACATCTTTACCTTCTATCATAATACGTACAAGGGGTTCTGTGCCTGAGGGACGGATAACAACCCTTCCATCTCCAGCCATTATCTTTTCAATTCTTTCTATTTCAGATGCAATATCATAATCATCTTTATACTTCTTTTTGTTTTCATTTTTAATACTTGCGTTTTTAAGAACCTGTGGATAGATAGCAACCTCATCAGCCAAGACTGATAGCTTCTTTCCACTGCCCTTGACTGCTTTCAGTAATTGCAAAGCAGACAAAACTCCATCGCCTGTAGTACTATGGTTTAAAAATATTATGTGTCCCGACTGTTCTCCACCTAATACACATCCTGTTTTTAACATGCTTTCGAGGACATATCTGTCTCCAACCTGTGTAACGTCAACCTCACAGCCTAATTCCTCTAGCGCTTTATGTAGCCCTAGATTGCTCATTACGGTAACGGTTACCCTATCGCCTAGTAGTTCACCTGACTGTTTTAACATCTTTGCACAGATATAGATTACTCTATCACCATCGATAATTCTTCCCTTTTCATCTACAGCAATAAGTCGGTCAGCATCACCATCGAACGCCAAACCCAGGTCTGCCTTTTCTTCCAACACACGCTTTTGTAATTCTTCAGGATGGGTCGAGCCGCATTTTTCATTGATGTTAATACCATTCGGCTCATTTGCGATTACTATTACGTCAGCCCCGAGTTCAGAAAAAACTTTTTCTGCCACTTGGTAAGAGGCTCCATTGGCACAATCAACAACTATTTTCATGCCTTCAAGACTTACATCTATAGTGCTTTTAAGAAAGTCGGTATAGATGTAGATAGCATCAGCTTCAGCTTTTTCCGTATACCCTAATTTATCGCCTGTTATATGGCTGTTAATATCTATATTTCTTACTATAATATCTTCAATCTCGTCTTCTATTTCATCTTCGAGCTTAAGTCCTTCCGAGTTAAAGAACTTTATCCCGTTATATTCAAAAGTATTATGTGAAGCTGAAATCACAACACCAGCATCTGCCTGCATATGTCTTACTAGATAAGCAACAGCGGGTGTAGGCATAACACCAACCTTTATTACCTTACCACCCATAGCCAAAATTCCTGCACTTATAGCATCTTCAAGCATATCGCCGGATATTCTAGTATCCTTTCCTATTAAAACTACAGGCTTCCCTTCCTTCTTGTTAAGAACGTAAGCACCTGCTTTACCCAAGTTAAACGCAAGTTCGGGTGTAAGTTCTAAATTGGCTACTCCTCTCACTCCATCAGTACCAAAAAGTCTACTCATTTGCATTCTCCTGTTCAGTCTCTAAAATTATAATATCCATTTTATCAGGAATCACTGCAATACTATGCAAATTAACATCATATATTACCTGTATTTCTACAATATGATTCCCCTTATCCAGACCGGAAACATCAATAAACAATTCGAACTTATCCTTTGAAAGTCCATCAATTATTTCTTTTCTTCCCTTAACTACTAGATCTATTGTATCAATCCTTGTATTTACACTCTTTCCACGGGTTAGACCCTCTAAATTAACTTCATCTACACTATAATTAAGCTCTTTTTCACTTACTGGTAGAATTGTTACCCTTGCAATAATATTCTCAAATCCATTTGCAAGCTCTACACCATCAGGGAGTATTATACTAAGAGGGAGGTCTGCCTCCTCAGTTATATCACTGACATCTATAGGTTCGGCTGTAACGGTCTCTAGATCTTTAATAGCCTCTTCACCGCCCTTGATCTTAATTGTCTTTAGAACTTGAACCTCTGCTCCATACCCATCAGGCAACCCTCCAACTAATTCAGTAACAAGTTCCACTTCCTTAAGCTTTAACATTCTGGCAAATACGTCAACAGTGTTTGCCGAAAGGTTAACATTATCAACCTCTACACCAGCAAAATTCACAGGAACAGCATTGCCCTGTAAAGTGACTCCATCTTGAGTAAGGTCATCAATATCAATACTCACTTGAACCTCATCTACAGTTCCTACCTCTGATCTTGCTCCTGTAACTTCAATCTGTGAAGGCTTAGTAACTATACTACCAACCTCGTAACCTTCTGGAATTTCACCCCTATATATCACTTTCACAGGCTTGCTTAGCGCTATCAAGTCTTCAATTTTAACTTCAATTCTTGGCGACCTCACATCGACAATATCTAAAGGATCGGG
>JAAYSU010000105.1 GCA_012523915.1 Clostridiales bacterium | reverse complement strand
GAGTTAATCTTAGTTCTTTATATTATCTTTATTAAAGACAATATATTAAAAGGAAGTATAAAGGAATATATCTGGTTTAAGGCCCTTGCCACAAGGGTGCTTGCAAGCGCCCTTCCCGTAACTGTAAATGAGGCAGCCTGGAGCCTCGGAATGGCAACCTATAACGCCTTTTACGGCAGACTGGGTATTACCGAATATGCTTCAATACAGGCAAGCAATACAATAAATTCTTTGTTTATATTATGTATCTTCAGCCTGGCCGATGCTATTATAATCCCTGTTGGCCAGAGGATAGGTATGGGTGAGATGAAATATGCCTTCTTACTAGCAAAGAGGTTGCTTAGAATAGGCATATTTGTAGGAGTTATATCAGGAGCCCTGCTCATCATTTCGTCCAGATTCATAGTTGAATTATTTAATTTCACAGAGATAGGAAAGCAGTACACCCTTTGGATTTTAATGATCTATGGCCTATTCCTATGGTTGAAGGTGTACTGTGGTCTAAACATAGTAGGGGTCTTGCGCAGCGGAGGAGATACCAAATTTGCAATGCTAGTTGAGATTGGTTGCGTCTGGCTGATAGGGGTACCTTTGGTATTTATAGGTGTCTTCTATTTAAGGATTCCCGTTTATTTCATTGTGCTATTAGTCCATGTTGAAGAACTAGTAAAAGGCCTAATTTTAAGAAGGCGTTTCTATTCTAAAAAGTGGTTAAGAAATCTCATCAAAGGCTTCTAGGTTAGTATGCTGACGTAGATCGGAATAGTAACAAGGCAGACCAGAGTACTTATGCTTACTAATTTTGATGCGTATTCAGGTTCTACGTCATAGTATTCTGCAACGATTGAAGTCTGCATGTGGCAGGGCATTGTAGATGTCAGCATGAAGACTTGGAATGGGAGGCCTTCAACATTGAATATTTTTAAGAATATGAACATAAAAATAGGACTTATAACGAATTTGCCTAGAAGTATCATTATTTCATCTATGGTTAATTTAGGTATTCCTTTAGTAAAGCCTACTAATCTAGCACCTATGACCAGCAGCGAAAGGGGTACGCATAGGGTACTTAAATAGCGTAAAACAGAATCAAAAACCAAAGGAAGATTCCATTCCATCTGGACAAGAAACGCGCCCACAAGTACTCCAATAAGTCCTGGGTTGAATATCTTTTTTAGTGAAAAACTGCCCTTGCCTAGTTCTGAGCCCCTTGCAAGCTCCCAGGCTCCAAGGCTCCAAAACCCTGCCAAGGTTACAAGGTAGAAGGTGAAAAGATAGGGAAGTCCTTGGTGGCCAAATACTATTTCGTTTATCGGTAGACCTATAAAGATCGTATTCGAAAATGTGAATGTTACTTCGAAGACGGTCTTTTTACCCCCTTGTAGCTTCATTATCCTGGCTAGGATTTTGCCTGTGACATAGAGCAGCAGGGTATATGCAATTATTATCATAAGGTAAAGCAGGGTAGCTTTTAGGAGTTCCTTAGAAAACCTGTCATATAATCCTATAACTGCTAGGGCAGGAGCGCCGATCTTAACAACTACTGCGGATAGAACTGTTGAGCTGTTTTCAGGCCAATATTTTTTATAAGTTAACCAAAACCCTAAACTAAAAATAATAAAGATTACGAAAACACTTAGTATGCCATTTAACATGATTAACCTTTCTTTCTATATCCTAAAATTATCTAGATTTATATTAAATTTATTAATCCTTCTATATAAAGTACGTTTGGATACCCCCAATGCTATTGAAGCTTTGCTTACGTTGCCGCTTTCAGCCGCTAGAGCTTTAATAATTTTTTCATATTCCCTGTTCCCTGCGGGCTGTATGCCTTCCATATAGCTGTTTTGGGCAAGCCTGTCCTGCATTACTATTTCATAAGGCAGTTCGGCCTCAGTAATCCAGTCTCCTTGTACTAGATTAAGGGCCCTTTCTATTGCATTCTCGAGCTCTCTGACATTTCCAGGCCAATTGTATGAAAGCATTAAATCCAATGCCTTTTCCGAGATGCCTTTGACCTTTTTATTCATGGTATGTCCATATATATTGATAAAATATTCGGCTAATACTATGATGTCTTCTTTTCTTTCCCTTAATGCAGGGATGACAAAGTCTAATACGTTTAAGCGATAATATAAGTCGCTTCTAAAGCGGTTGTTCTTAACAGACTCAAGAAGATTCCTGTTAGTAGCAGCTATTATGCGCACATCAACTTGTTTTGCAGTTTTACCTCCGATCCTTACAACTTCCTTGGTCTGAATGACCCGAAGTAAGGAGGCCTGCATTTCAAGTGGCATATCACCGATTTCATCTAAAAATATGGTGCCACCATCGGCAAGGTTAAACTTACCAGGGTAGCCGTCTTTACTTGCCCCTGTAAAGGCACCCGATTCATATCCGAAGAGCTCGCTTTCTATCAATCCCTTAGGAAGGGAGCCACAGTTTATAGCGATGAAGGGTCCTTTAGAGCGGCTGCTGGAATTGTGAATAGCCTGCGCTAAAAGATCTTTACCGGTTCCACTTTCACCGAAAATGAGGACGTTGGAATCACTTTGGGATGCAATTCTTCCCATATCCTTAATTTTCAAGATTGCAGGGGAGTTCCCTACTATACTATCAAAAGTACATTTGGCAGTAAAGCCACTGAATCTATGTACCATACTATGTATACGCTTAAGTTCATCTATGATAAGTACGGTGCTGATTTTCTCATGATCATCGTTATAGATTATAGAAACGGAAATTGAGAGATTAAGCTTAATACCATTTGAGTTTACTACAAAGAACTCCTCGTTTTCAATATTTGAGTTGATATCGAGAAGGTTCAAGGATGCCGTTTTCATGTCGAGTATGTTAACAATATTTTGATTCCTCAGCTGTTCGGGAGTGAGCTTGAGTATACTCGATGCGCTACTATTGAATTGCGTGATTATTCCAATGTTATCAAACATTAGAATGCCTGATCCCATGGATTGAATAGTGCTGTTAAGCTGCTTGTTTATGACAGAGATCTTGTTATAGGCGCTTCTCATCTCCATCTCTTTATGTATACCGTCAACGGCGGCGCATACCATGCCAAGGGTATGTATGCTTACCGATTCCATAGGACCTACCATGTCGAGGCAGCCTACTATTTTGCCTTGTTGGTCTCTTATGGGAGCAGCGGAGCATACATAGCTGTGGTGTGGTTCTATGTAATGTTCACATCCCCATATCTGGATGGGCTTGCCTGTAGCCAGGCATGTACCGATTCCGCTTGTACCTGCATGATGTTCGCTTCTGTTACATCCTATTATCAGACCGGTCTTTTTTGCTTTTTCTTTTATAGCTGAATCTTGACCGATAAGATCTATTACTGTACCATTTACATCAGTAAGTGCAATAATAAAGTTAGAACCTTTAATAAATGAATAAAGATTCTGGATATATGGGTGCGCTACTGATATAAGTTCGGAATTATATGATAATATCCTATCTAGGGCGGACCTATCAAGAATCTCATCCTTTACTTCTAAGGGAGAGACATTATAGGATCTTGCACGTTTCCATGATTCGTAGACAACGGGTCTAATTCCCGGAAGTTTTTCAGGGAAGGGTTCTTCTGATTTTACGTACTTGACCCAGTATTCATATAGTGTTTTTTGATAATCCTCTGTAAATTGCATAATTTTTACCTTCCTTATGTCTAGAATATAACATATATAAAATGAAAGCACAATCACAAATGACAAAAACGTGCCAGCAAATGACACTTTTCTGGCACGAAAATGGCACTCCATGCCTAAAATCATTTTGGCGGATAGGGCTTATATAAAAATTTTAGAAATATACAAGCTACTAATTTAAAGCTTTATGGGAAATAATAATAAAATTTTAACATAAAAATTAATATTGGCATATGAATTGCTTATACTATTAGTCAGTATATTAGCTAAAGCTATAAAATAAGTATAGAAAGATTAAGGAGGTTAATGTAATGCCAAAAGCAGGAATGAATGGAGTAGATTTTGAATCTAACGTCGACTTTAGGAAACTGCGTAAAGACCGCTTAGAAAAAGCAAGAAAGAGCATGAAGGACTATGGCCTTAAAGCTCTCGTCTGTTATGACTTTGACAATATTAGATATATTACAGGAACACATGTCGGTGAATGGAACCGCAATAAGATGAACAGATATTGCATCCTGATCGACGAAGTTGAACAACCCTTCCTGTTTGACCCAGCTGCTCCATCAAAGAGACAAAGAGTTGACTGGCTTGACAAAGATCACATCATGCCTGCAGTAGGATCAATGAGAGGATCAATCCCTGTAGAAGTAGGTATGGTTGAGAAGGTAACAGAGCAGATCGTTGGGTATTTGAAAGAATACGGAGCTGATCAAGGTAAGGTAGGAATGGACATTGTAGACGTTCCTCTTATTCGTGCTCTTGAAAATGCTGGTATTGAGGTTGTTGACGGACAGCAGGCAATACTCGACGCAAGAATCATCAAGACTGAAGAAGAAATTGAGCTTTTGAAGCAATCAGCTGCTATGGTTGACGCTGCTTACTATGATCTAGCAAAAGCTCTAAGACCTGGAATTATGGAAAATGAACTTGTAGCAATCGCTAATCATAAGCTTTATGGTTGGGGAGCAGAATTAGTAGAGTTCGTTAACAGTATTTCAGGTGTCAGAGGTAATCCTCACAGCCACACATTCTCAAACAGAATGGTAAGACCTGGCGAGCTTATCTATTTCGACATCGGTAACACTTACAATGGTTACAAGACATGCTATTACAGAACTTTCTCATGTGGAGTTCCCAATGCTGATCAAAGAAAAGCTTATGAAAGAGCATTGAAGTGGCTAAGAGATTCCATTAAGCAAATCAAAGCTGGAAACACTTCAGCTGACGTTGCTAAATGCTGGCCTGCAGCTACTGAACTTGGATTCAATAATGAAGAAGAAGCATTCTTGTTACAGTTTGCTCACGGAATCGGCTTAGGCCTTTGGGAAAAACCAGTTATCTCCAGACTATTCTCACTTGATAATCCATTTGAACTAAAAGAAGGAATGGTATTTGCAGTAGAGACATGGTGTGCATCAGAAGACGGTTCAGGAAGTGCTAGAATTGAAGAAGAAGTCGTAGTAAGAAAAGATGGATGCGAAGTTATAACTAAGTTCCCATCTGATGAAATTACATCTTGCGGACTTCCAGGATGCCAATTCTTATAAAGAAGTTTCAATATATAAAAAGTTAGTACCAAATTAAAAAAGGAGGAAAAACATTATGGCAAAAGTAGGTTGGATAGGGCTAGGAAACATGGGTAACCCAATGAGCCGTAACCTAATTAAAGCTGGTCATGAAGTTACCGTATGGAACAGAACCAAAGCTAAAGCTCAGGAAGTTCTAGATGCCGGTGCAAAATGGGCAGATTCACCAAAAGAAGCTGCTGAGCAATGCGACATCATATTCACAATGGTTTCTGACGGACCAGTTTTACAGGCAGTAACATTAGGTGACAACGGTGTTGTAGCAGGTCTTTCCGCAGGCAAAATCGTTGTAGACATGAGTACTGTATCTCCTGCAGAATCCTTAAAGGTAAATGATGCTATTGAAGCTAAGGC
This sequence comes from Clostridiales bacterium, assembly GCA_012523915.1. Lineage (GTDB taxonomy): Bacteria > Bacillota > Clostridia > Peptostreptococcales > Anaerovoracaceae > JAAYHT01. The sequence goes on along the minus strand of JAAYSU010000105.1, from coordinate 5,296 downwards.
TTGCAAATTCTTAAGAGCCCCAGTAACAGGAAGTACTGTTTTAGCTGAAAATGCTACTCTAGGTATCCTTGCTTCAGGAGACAAGGAAACTTATGACAAAGTATTACCTCTATTCGAAAAAATGGGTAAGAACCAGTTCTACCTTGGCGGAGGAGAAGAAGCTAGAACACTTAAACTTTCACTTAACATGATGATCGGCGTATCTATGCAGATGATGGCAGAGGCTGTTGTTTTATCAGAAAAAGCTGGTCTTGACACTAAACAAGTTTGCGAAGTTATAGCAGGTAGCGCAGTAGGTTCACCACTTGTAAATTATAAGAAGGATGTTATTGTCGAAGGTAAATATCCTGCAGCTTTCAGCGTTAACATGATGAAGAAGGACTTCGACCTTGCATTTGATGCTGGAAAACAATACGGAGCAGCAATGCCAATTACTGCTTTAACAAGACAATTCTTAGAAATGTGCACAGCTACAGGCAGAGGAGAAAAAGACTTCTCAGTATTGGTAGATCTGCTTGAAGAAATGTGCGATTTTGAAAGATAATAACTGACACTTCAATTAAATTTAAATAAAAAATAGGAGGAACAAAAATGGCTAATTTTAAAGCTTATGTAAAAAACTATTATGACATAGTGTCTCAACAACCGCCTGCTCACGTTTTCGCTCGTTCCGCACCCTTTGCAGGCCCTGCAACAATGGGTTATGATCCAGCAGGTAAAGACTGGACCTACCTATATTTCTCAACATGTGAGATCACCGCTGGTGGTGCAGCTCTACTTGCAAACCACGGACCCGCTGACCACATTTTCTACATTTTAGCTGGACATGGCTATTCCATCATGGACGGAAAACGCTATAACTTTGAAACTGGCGATATCATGTGGACACCAGGAAACTGTGACCATGAAATGTATCCAAATGGAACTGAAACATTGAAATTCCTAGTTACCCTTTGTCCACAAGGCTTTAAACAATCAGAGCCATACATCAAGAACGTAAATGATGTAGAAGCTAAGGAAGTAGCAGATGGAGTAACCTTCTTCACCCTAGCTTCAACTGAAATTAGCGGATCTCCAACTCAGGAATTCCACATCGTGGATGTTCTTCCAGGTGCAAAACTTACACTTGATACTCCAAAATCAGACGTAATTGCTTACATGTTCCAGGGTCAAGCTACAGCTACAGCTGATGGCGAAAAACTGGAAATGAAAAAAGCAGAAGACACCTTGGTAGTACCAATGGGAGTAGATTGGGCAATCGAAAACACCAGCAAACAAGTGGTTCGTTTGGCATTGTCACTAAGCCCAGCTAGATAAGTTGTTGGCTAATTAAAATAGAATAATAGATTTATGAATGTGGGGCAGAATTTTGTCTGCCCCATATTTTTAAAAGCGATATTTTAACTATTTTGAATTTATCATTAGACAAATTAGGGAAATTGTCTGTATATTTTAAACAATTTGTCGAAATAAATTCTTTACTTTTAGGCTATTAGGAATTATAATGTCTAGTAATTCCAAAGCCGAAGCCATATTTCTATGATTTAAGAAAGTAGGATAATTAATGTTACCAGTGATTCTTGGTGCCATCTTGGGTGTCGTAGTTTCATGGATCAATTTCCGTCTATTGTTAAGTACAGCAGAAGGAGTTAATAAATCTAAGTCAGTTGAAGCTTATGTAATATTACGTAATTTTATTAGGTTGATTTTATATGCTGCTGTTATAATTGCTTCGGTGATGCTAGATCAGATTAATGCCTTGGCAACAGGCGCTGGTATCTTAGCAGTAGCATTAATATATTTTATAAAACACGCAAACTCTAAAAATAACAGGAAGGAAAATTCTGATTAGGACTGCCAACTAGAAAAACCTATAAAAAGGAGGCGACGCGGTGGCAATTGAACAGATAAAGAGGATAAGAGACATTGAAGAGCAAGCTGACCAAATCAGAAGGAAAAGTAAAGAAGAAGCGAGAAATATAGCAATAGATGCGGAAAAGGAAGCCACTATTTTATTAGAGCGGGCTGAACAAGAAGCGGATGCTATCTATAAGGAAATTCTCGCAGAAGGTGAGAAAAAAGCACAGGTTGCCTACGAGGAAATCATAAATAGAGCTAAAGCCGAATGCGAAGAGATATCTACAAACGCCGACAAGAATGTAGAGAGTGCGGTTTCCATAATAGTAGGAAAGGTTGTGAGATAGTGTCTATAGCCAGTATGAAAAAGCTCTCTGTCATCGGCTTAGCAAGTGAAAAAAAGGCTTTGATGAAAAGTTTAATGCGTCTTGGTGTTGTAGAGATTACTACTCAAGAGGGCAAGATGACAGATGAGGAATGGTCAAGGCTGGTTTCTCTAGATGGAAATGAGAGCGCAGTCTCAGAATATGACAGCCGTCTATTAACAATTGAACAGGCCCTGGATGCTTTTTCAAAGTACGGGACTGAGAAAAAGCCACTTTTTCAAACTAGGAAACCAGTAAAGAGAAATGATTTTGAACAAAAGTTAAAAGAGAAAGAGGAGATAGAAGCTGAAGCTAAAAAAATAGCCTCGCTATCCGCTAGGATTTTAGAATTAAATACCGAGGCCAATAAGGTCGAAGCTAACAAGCTATCTTTGCTACCTTGGAAGGATTATGATATTCCTCTTGAAGTTCAGGGAACTAAAGAGACAGAAATAGCTATGGGTGTAGTTCCTTCTGTATCTGACGTAAAGGAGTTCGAAAAGGACTTGAAAGAAAAAACAGAACGATGTCTAGTAGAGCTTGTAAACAGTGATGCTGAGCAGCATTACCTTTTTGTGCTTTATCTAAAGGGGGAGCGAGACGAAATCGAAGATGTTTTGAAGCTATATGGTTTCACTAGGACAACATTTTCTGATTTACAAGGAAGTGTGGCTTCGAACATTGAAGCCTTCGATAAGAAGCTTTCCGCTATAGCAGAAGAGAAAGAAAGGGTAATAGAGGAAATTCAATCTCGTCAAGGTTCGAGAGAAGATGTTGAATATTTACATGACAGCCTGATAATTGAGCGTGATCAAGCCGCAATTAGAAGCAGACTTCTGCTAACTAAAAAGTCCTTCTACCTTGATGGCTGGGTGCCTAGAATCGCTCTAGATGAGGTAGAAAAGCTTCTAAAAGATCACGGATGTTACTATGAGATAGAGTCTCCTTCCAAGGATGAAGAAACACCTATACTGCTTTTGAACAGTAGATTCAATTCACCTTTTGAATCTATTACAAAGCTTTACGCATTACCGAATTCTAAAGAGATAGATGCAACTCCTTTTTTTGCACTTTCCTATGCGATTTTCTTCGGTATGATGTTGAGCGATGCAGCTTACGGTTTGATCATCACAGTAGCGACATTTACAGTAATGAAGAAGTTCAGGCTTGAAGGAATGGCTAAACAGCTGGTAAATATGTTTCTCTACTGTGGAATTTCTACAATTTTCTGGGGTGTAATGTTTGGAGGATTTTTCGGAGATATGGTCTCAGTTATTGCAAAGACCTTCTTTAACTCCGATATTGTATTTAAACCCTTATGGTTTGAACCTATGCAGGATCCTATGAAGCTGCTTTACTTCAGCTTATTATTAGGTGGAATACACATATTTATAGGAATGGCCCTAAATGCTTACCTGTCGATAAGAGACGGAAGACTGCTTGATGCGGTCTTTGATGTAGGTCTCTGGTACCTCTTGCTCATAGGTTTAGCATTGATGCTGGTAGGAGTTGCTGCACCTTTAGCAAAATGGATGAGCATAATAGGGGCAGTAGGTATATTGTTAACTGGTGGTAGGCACAAAAAAGGATTAGGTAAGGTTATAGGCGGTTTTACAAGCCTGTACGGCATTACCGGCTATCTTGCTGATATACTGTCCTACTCAAGGCTCTTGGCCTTGGGGCTTGCAACTGGTGTAATAGCGGCAGTTGTAAACACCATGGGTTCACTTGCCGGTGGCGGATTAAAAGGACTGATATTATTTATAATCGTATTCATAATCGGTCACACTTACAATATGCTAATAAATACGCTGGGTTCCTTTGTCCATTCTTCCAGATTGGAATATGTAGAATTTTTTGGTAAGTTTTATGAGGGCGGAGGAGAAGCGTTCGATCCTTATAGCGAGAAAACAAAATATATAGAGATTCTAAGGGAGGATAAGTAAATGAGTATAGAAGTTGCAAATCTAGTGTTAAATGGAAGCTATCTTGCAATATTGGGTGCTGCGATAGCAGCATTAGCTGGGATTGGAAGTGCATTGGGAGTAGGCGTTGCTGGCGAGGCTGCTTCTGGAGTAGTGGCGGAAGATCCTAAGAAGTTTGGTCAAGCACTTATACTACAGGCTCTACCTGGTACTCAAGGCATATATGGACTACTAATAGCCTTTATAATCTTGCAAAAGATTGGCGTATTGGGTGGTAGTGGACTTATAGACTTAACCATTCCACAGGGCGCCTATATCTTCGCGGCATCACTACCTATAGGGTTGATAGGAATTTTCTCCGGTTATGCACAGGGTAAGGCTGCTGCCGCTGGAATCATGTTGATTTCCAAGAGACCTGAGGAGATTGCAAAGGGTATGGTCTACACTGCTATGGTAGAAACCTATGCTGTATTAGCTCTTTTGATTTCTTTCTTAATGATCAATGGAGTAAGAATTTAAGGATGGATAGACATGAGTATCGAAAAAATTGTAGATAAAATTTTATCGGAAGCTAATGAAGAGGCTGCTGAAGTTTTAGATAAGGCAAAAGATGAGAAGGCTAATAAACTCAAAGAAGCTAAAATAAAGGCAGAGGAGCTAATAGAGAATGCAAAAGTAAAAGGCCAAGAAGATTCTGAGCTTCTTGTGAGCAGAAGGATATCTGTAGCCGAGCTTGAGGTTCGCAAAATGAAGCTTCAAACAAAACAGCAGTTAATATTAAAGTGCTTTGATTTGGCTTTGGAAAAGCTCGCAAACTTAAAGGAAGAGGATTATATAGAGCTGATGGTAGATGCTATTTCCCAAACCGGAGTTAGCGAGGGTGAGCTTATATTAAATAAAAGAGATCGCGATAAGGTTGGGGAAAAAATCATTGAAAGACTTGATGGCAAGCTCACACTTTCCAAGGAGAACATAGATGCCAAGGGTGGCTTTGTCTTAAGACAGGGCTCTGTAGAAATCAATTCTACCCTTGAAAGAATGGTGGACTCAATAAAAGAAGAAGTAACACCAAAAGTTGTAGAAACTCTGTTCTGATATATTAGGAGAGATATCCTCTGAAGGGAGGGAAGAAATGATAAGCAATCAAGG
>JAAYSU010000232.1 GCA_012523915.1 Clostridiales bacterium | reverse complement strand
CTTAATTCATTAAGCTTTGAAAAAGGTAGATCCATTGTTAGGATGCTATTGATTTTTTCAATAATATCACTAACATCTTCCATATCTTCAAACAAACTATAGTCTCTATACCAGTCAACAATTTCTTTAGCTTCATTATAATTTTTCATCATTGCTGATTCTTCTTGATAAAATGCAATAATTTGTTCTAAAATTGCTGCATTCTCTAATAGTGAATCTTTTAAATTAATAACCGTATCAAAAATAACTGAAGTGTCATTTGATTTAGTAATTTTTTCAAAGTCAGAATAAATAATAGAAACATAATTTTTCCCTGGATATGAACCTGGGCCATACTTGTTATTGATCTTTTCTAATCTATCTTTTTTAACTTTAAAGAAACTTAAAATATCATTTTTTAGTTGTTCTTCTTGAAGTGGATAATTCTCACCATATGCATCATTCATAATTCGTTTTACTTCATATAATATTTGATCATCAATTTTTTCTTGAATATAAACAACCATTTTATCTAATGAATCGCCTCTAGAAAATTTATTTTTAAAGTTTTGATCATTTAAAGCAACTACTTCATCGTGAATTGATATTTTAATTTGATTAACTTTTAGTAAATAACCAATCATTCCTCTAACATCTAATTCTTTCCATCCATATGGAGGTTTTGAAAATATATCAGTTAGTTCCTTAACAGATGTTCTTCTATGATATTTTTTGTTTTCTTTAAGTCTTTCTAAAATCTCTTTATAAGCATTATAATTCGCTTCTTGTTCAAAAGTATCCATACTTGTTCTAATATCATTTAACATTAAATTAATTGATTCATTACTATTATATGAATCTTTAACATAACTTAATTTGTAATATTTTGATTCGATTTGGTTTTCAATTGCTTCAGCAATTCTATCTTTACCATCTTTTTCTCTAATATTTAAATTAGCAGAATTAGCATAAATAGGAGCTTTTTTGAGTTCTGTTCTAATTATCTCTTCAGCTCTTTTTCTTCTTTCACTGACTTCTCTATGTTTTCTATCCATTATTTCAGCAAGACTTGAAGTTGCTGTTGTGCTATTATTTCTTCTAAAATTTTCTATTTTAGCAGCTTTAATTAATTCTTCTAAGTATGTTCCATTTTTTAAATCAATTACAATACCATTGATTCTCATTGATTCAGACATAAATTCAGACTCATCACTTAATCCCTGATTGTTTAATTGACTAATTACTTTAATAGTAATATTATCTGGGTTATATGAACCTTTATTTTCATCATCAACATATCTGTTTAATGAAAAATCGTATTTTGATTGATAACGATATTTATTTCTATCTAAAATTTTATCATATATGATTTCAAGTATAGTTCTAGTGATATCACCTTCACTATATGATGTATTGTTAATTTGTCTATTAACATCTTGTTCTTCGTTCGTTAAGAAGTCATATACTGGGCCGTTTTTTTGAATTAAGGTTTCATCTTCTAAGTTTTTTAATGACTCTTGTATTTTTTCTCTAAGTTTTAACTTGTCTTCATTAATACTTGAAACCATTAAAGTTGATAACCTATCTATTGTTGCTGGCATTTCCTTAACATGTTTAATCATAAATAAGAGTTTTAAAACTCTAAGATCAAACTCACTTAAAGTTGGCCTTTTAGCAGCATTTGTAAATACGGTTTGAATAGGATAATCAATAAAGTTTTGAACAGTTGAATAAAAACTATCAAATGGAACTAATATATTAGTATCAGCATCTGCGACTTCTTTGGCTGCCTCTTGGAATCCATTTAAAAGGGATCTTTCATGTTGTGATAAATGCTTACCTTCAGTCATTCCATGTTCTCTAATTGCTTCAAATACTTTTTGAAGTAATTCAAATTGGTATGATACAAATGGATAGACATCTTTAAATTCATTTGCATTTTTAAAGCCGGTCCATGTTGGTTTTGCTTCAAACATAATCAAATTATTTAATCTTGATTCATTTTGTTCAAATATACTTTTAAGTGGTATTACTGCATTATCATTTTTGTCTAAAATTCTCTTTTTAATAACTTCATCAGCATTTGATCCACTCATAGAGATCCTTGTGTCAAATCTTCCTTGAATTTTAGAAAAATCATTTTGAGTTCCTTTATTTGCATCAACCATAGTAGTTATATGTTGTTGTGAAGTTACTACAACCCAAGCATTACCATGACAGAATTTTCCTAAGTCTTCAACAACAGTTTGAAGATTTAACATCAAACTACCACTTGTTCCAATAAACTGTCCTACTTCGTCCATTAAAAAGATAACTCTAGTTTTATTTTGCTTCGTATAGTCATTAACTATTTTTGCAAACTCTTCTGTTGTCTTAGTATAGTTAATACTTGTATCTTTAATAAAAGCTTCAGCAGAATCTACACTAATATTTTTAACTTTAACTAATGCTTTAATGATGTTATCTCTATTTAAAAGTGCATGATTTCTACCATCATTCCAATCTCTTTTTGCTAGTGTTTCAAATTCTTGTTTAAAGTTATCATAAACATTTTCTTTGATTAATATTCTTTCTAAATCGGCTACCCATGGTGTTGTGGCACAAAGACCTACCGCCTCATTAAAACTTCTAAGCATAATCTCCATAATTGCTTGGCTTTGTTGTTTAGAGTTGGATTTAGCTTTAGAGTCAATATTAAATAAAATAACTTTATTATTGATTTGTGAGCTTTGTTTAATGTAATTTAAAACAAAATTATCATTTATTTTTTCATCAAAATAATCAATAGCATTTTTATCTCCTACACGCTCATTTTCGAGCAAATAGCCTAAAATCTTTAAAAAGTGTGATTTACCAGAACCAAAAAACCCAGTAATCCAAACACCAATTTTATCTGTTGGAGTTTTTACTGATTCGCTATACTTTTTGAAAAATGTTCTAAATGAATTAGTTATTTCGTTAGTTACTACGTATTCCTCTAATTCTTGGATTTTTTGTAAGTCACTTTCATTACCAATTGTAACTACACCTTGAATACTTCTATCAATTGGTTTTTTAAATAAATTTCTTATTTTCATTTTCACTTGCTCCTTTTAACTAAATTAAATGCTCTATAGTAATTATCATCATCTAATTTATCAAACAACCTTAATGTGTCGTGTTCATATGTTCCTGGATATAACATAACTACGGGATTATTTCTAAATACACTGTGTAAATTATTTAATACTGTATGACTTCTTATAATTGGATAAGCCTTGCCAACTCCAATAATTAAAACTATGCTTTTCCCATCATCTGCTACTCTTTCTTTAAACTTACTAATTATTGGATTATCTTCTTGTTCTAAAGCGAGTAACGGTTGGAATACTTGTGATAACATTACATCTTTAGGAAATTCTGTTTCCATTTCTATAATATTATCAAAGTATGATTCATCTTTAATAACTTCAATCATCATGTCATATAAATCAAATACTTTAATTGTCTTATTATTACGTGAAATTTTATCAATTTCTTTTCTAATTCTAAGTTCATCCTGTGGTTCATAGTCAAATATAGCAAATTTGATTTCACCACCACTACCTGAGCTATTAAAACTACTAATACTTAGTTTGCTTGATAGCTCATAAATTCTATCCATTATTGTTCTTTTCATATTTAAACTCCTAAAATTGCTTTCAAGTAAACTTCATCCTTAATCATCTTAATATGTTTGATAACATCGGGATGCACCATAACATTATTAACAACAATATTACGTCTTTCTCTATATCCTAAACCTGAGTCAACTAAAATATTACGATATCCTTTGGCAAGTTGATCTATTGTATGATGACTCCAGCTATTAATCTTCTCGCTAATTTCTTTCTTACTTTCAAAGAATAAATCAAAATCATCTAATGAAATATATTTTTTTTCATTTAATAAAGCTTCTCTATATACTTCAAATAAAAATTCAAAAAATAGCTGATCGTTTTTTGCCGTTGCATAAACTAATATAAATTTAGAAGTAACTACATCAGCATTAATAAATTCACTTAATAAATACTTATCTAATAAAACAAGTCTATCATATATAACATTTGTCACTTCTCTTCTTCTTTGAGGTGAATCAATTTCAACTAAATTATTATCGAAACACTCATGATAAACTTCTGTTCTATCTAATTTGTTATTTATTAACTTGGCTATTTTTTTAGCAATAAAATACTTATATGGCGTTTTTTTAATAGTCGATGTATATTTATTGTCAATCATCTTTATCAACTCCTAGCTTCTAATACAATTCTATTGTATAAGAAAAGCTTGAGATAATCAACAAAATCCGGTCCTTTTTATATGCAAATCATAAATAGCCTAATAAAAGTGACGAAAATAGGCCTTTTGATATTGCTTTTTGGTTTTTATTTTAAACCGTGTTATTTCAAAATTGTAATCGTGTTTTATGAAACCCTATTTTTTGCTATGTGTTATGTTTTTATTGTATTTTCTAAACACTATTTGTGGCCTAACACCAAGTTTAACCGAGTTGTCGGCCTAATAAGCATAAAAAAAGCTTGATACTAATTGTATCAAACCATTTCATTCTGTCCTTACCCTATGTTTACACCTTTAATTGTTTCTGCCACAGCCTAACCCTCCTTGTTTAAAAATAAAAAAAGATAGCTTAAAACTACCTTCTCTTTGTTGATACATTTTTGCGCTTATATATTAATTGTTTGTTTTTTATAAATTTTGATCTAGTTTTTCCACATTTTCAGTAAACATGGTAAATAAAAATCCAATAAGACCTATTACCATTAATATAAACGTAATTATTGAAATTATTCGTAACTCCTCACTATACCATGCAGCATAATAATATCCATTTAGACTATTTACTGTAGAATAGGCAATTTCTGCAGAAATGCTAAAATTAATTAACATTACAGTTAAAAATAGCATAGATAAGAAAAGTACTAAAAAAGCTTTTTGTTTATTATTCATTTTGCTAAACTCCTTTTTTCTTTTATTGTATCATTAAAGTAAAAATAAATCTATATCTTTTTGATTTGCTTTTCTGACACCCTTATTTAAATCAAGTTCTAAACTCATAAGTTCGATATATACATCTATATCGAAATATTTTGTTTCGCTTATTTGAATCCCTAAATAACTTAAATTGTAAATAATATTAGCAGTGATTGTTTCATCACTGCTTTTTTCTACTTTGGGTTATCGTTACTTCCACCTAAAAGCTCTGTGATTGCATTTGATAGATTAATTAACTCATCTGTGTTTGTTAAAAAATTAAAATCTATCTCTTTTAAGAAATCCTCATAACTTTTATTTGAAAAGGGTCTATTTAATATATAAATAATTCTAAACAAGATATCTATAAGTAGTGACTGGTTTTCATCTTTTATATTATCTAACTTTTTAATATCATTAAATAGTTCTGTTCCAAAGACATTGCGGTAATCAATAATTGTAAAAAGAGATGCTTTTAGTCTTAAATCAGTCCCATTAAATTTAATTGTCTTTTCCATATTAAATACCTATTGTTGGAAGTGTTGGTCCTGTAGTAAAGAAAGCATTATAATTATCATCACCAAACTTTGCTATTTGTCTAATAACTGAATAGTTACCAGATTCAATTGATCTTGCTGTAATGTTTAGTGTGATTGAGTTTGCCTCAATTGATTCTTGTTTTGTTTTAGTTCCTTCACTAATTGGACTTGCTGTACATAAGAAATACCATACTCTTCTCGATTTAGCGTCTCCCTGAAACTCATAACCCAGTGCGAATGTCTTAGGTCTATCACTAATAACTTCTACTAAGTTATCATTGCTATCATTTACAAAGCCTAAAACATCAACTTTAAAATCATCATCTATTTCAGTAAATTTAACTGAAAGAGTTGTTCCACTATTTGAAACTAATGTAGCGAGTATTCTATCATCTGCATATACATCAGTTTTCCCAGAAATAACTTCAGCAGTTAATTCCTGTGCTCCTTTTAATCTTTTTGGTGCTCCAAAACTCCACGTATCATCATTTCCTATGGTTGCTAGTGAGTAGTGAACATTCTTAAGACCAAATGTTACTTTATTGCTCATATTTGAATTCCTCCATTTTTATTTCATAAACTCTATGAAGACCTACTTCATTAATAAAAAATTCACTAACTAAGATATAATCAATATCATTTTCAGTGAGTTTATTTTCAAGTCTTCTCTCTATTTCTATTTGTTTTGATTTAGTTATCAATGTTATTTGAATAACTCTTCTTTTAAATACATAATCATCATCTGCGTATAACGGACTTTTTTTACTAATTTCTTGATAGACAATAAATGGTAGATTTATTCTTTCAGATATATTTAAGCTATAGTAAACCTTATCCGGTAATACTTCATTTAAAAACGAATACACATATTCTAATATATTATCTTGTTCTACCATTTATTATCCCTCTAATCTCATCTAACATTTTAGGCGTAATATAATCGAAACTTGCTCTTATAAAGGGTCTTCCTGCAACGTAGGTTCCATTTTTATGCCTAAATCCAAATTCTAACAAATGAGTTATACTTCCTTTATTTTTGGCATATATAACAATTGTTTTTAGATGACCCTTTCCAATATCTTCTTTTATAAAGTCATCAGCAAGTGCACCCTTCCTACCACTTCTTGGAGCACTCTCTTTTATTAACTCTATAATTTGTATTGCTGCTTCATCTAATTTTTCTTCTAATAATTTTATAATCTCTTTAGTTTCATCATTAATGATATCTTCTATTTTTTGAATCATGTCAGTCGGGGAAGTCATCTATATCATCCTCCACAAGATTTGATTCACCTAAGTAAATCTCAATAAAACTACCACTTATATAAGTTCTTTCAACTTTATAGATTATTCCATCTATATAAGCATGCTTGCTACCATCATATATAAAGCTTTGAATTTTTAATGCCCTATCAATTCTATAATTATGAACTCTGCTTTCATGATGTTCCCTTGAAGTAACTGATTTAGCTATTCCAATAACATCTTTAAAACTAACACACTTATACTTACTAACGCCGATACTATTAGCATTTGTAACTAACCTTAGAAGCCTTAAATTTATATTAGGACTACTTGGGAACATTGCTATCACCTTTTGTAAATGATAACTGTAATAAAAGCATATCAAAACTTTTAGGTAACTCTTTAACTGAACCATCTGTTTTAAATCCAAAAAATGTTTTACAGTAAATTAATACTAAAGATTTTGTTAGGGGGTTATCTTCTATATTTTCTG
>JAAYSU010000239.1 GCA_012523915.1 Clostridiales bacterium | reverse complement strand
TAAAAGAAGTACATATAATTGATGAAGAATCGTGTGTGGAATGCGGAATGTGTTTTGATAAGTGCAAGTTTTCTGCAATTACTAGAATAGGTTTAGAAAAATAATTTAATAAAAGAAAAAGGTGCTGATAGATTCAGCGCCTTTTTTGTTTTGTTGTGAAGTTGTGGTTGTGAGTAGTAGTCGGGGATTGGTGAGTGAGTTAGATTGTTACAGGGGGTTGCGTTGTGCGGTATGCGATTGATGTGTGGTAGGGATTTGGTGCGTGGGATTGTGCCGAATGGTTCGATGGTCAAAAAAATGCTCACTAATGAATTAGCGAAATAGATTTATTGTTTTTTCAAAATTTTCTCTGTTTTTTATTTCTATGCACGAGAATCTTTATATTTCAACTTTCTATGATTATGTTTATTAAAGATTATATTTATTGAATTTTAACTCTTTTTATAAAAACGGATTTTAGTATTTCAAAAAAAGCTATATCCGATTACCTCGACACTTATGTTACAGAACAATTTATTCTAAGCTTTTGTTCCAAGTTTTTGCAATGCTTTTATCTTTTTAATATAAAATCTCTTATATTAAAAATGGCAAGTAAAGTTAATTTTGTTATATAAAAAATATTTTAGCAAGTTTATTGACAATTACGGCATTTAGATAATAAAAAAGAAAAAACCACGGTAAAGTGGTTTTTTCTAAAGCGAGTATTAAATATAAGAAAAATCAAATAATAGTTCTTATAAAATTAGATGCGTGCAACTCCACTATCCTTAGCAGCTTGTGCAACAGCTTTAGCAACTGTTGGTCCAACTCTTTCATCAAATGCTTTTGGGATAATGTACTCAGCAGAAAGCTCTTCGTCAGCAACAAGGCTTGCGATTGCTTGTGCAGCAGCAAGCTTCATCTCTTCGTTGATATCGCTTGCGCGAACATCAAGAGCACCTCTGAAAAGTCCTGGGAAAGCCAAAACATTGTTGATTTGGTTAGGGAAGTCACTTCTACCAGTTCCAACAACCTTTGCACCTGCGCTAAGAGCAAGGTCAGGCATAATTTCAGGAACAGGGTTAGACATTGGAAGAACAATAGCGTTAGGAGCCATTGATTTAACCATTTCTTCTGTAACGATTCCTGGAACAGAAACACCAACAAAAATGTCGGCGCCTTCCATTGCGTCAGCAAGAGTACCCTTTTTGAAAGAACGGTTAGAGAAAGCAGCAAGCTCTTTCTTAGCGTCATCAAGTGTTGGGTCACCTTCACAGATAATTCCCTTAGAACCACAAAGAATAACATCTTTTGCGCCAAGAGCGAGGAGAAGTTTTGCAATAGCAACACCAGCAGCGCCAGCACCACTAAATGCAACTGTGCAGTCTTCGATTTTTTTCTCAGCAAGCTTAACAGCGTTAATAACAGCAGCTGCAGTTACGATTGCTGTACCGTGTTGGTCATCGTGGAAAATTGGAATATCGCAAGTCTCTTTGAGTTGCTTTTCAATCTCGAAGCAACGAGGTGCAGAAATATCCTCAAGGTTAATTCCGCCAAAGCTTCCAGCAAGAAGTTGAACAGTCTTTACAATATCGTCAACATCTTTTGAACGAATGCAAAGAGGGATAGCATCAACATCGCCAAACTCCTTGAAAAGAACACACTTACCTTCCATAACTGGCATACCAGCTTCAGGGCCGATATCGCCAAGACCTAGAACAGCTGTACCATCTGTTACAACAGCAACAGTGTTCCAACGGCGTGTAAGCTCGAATGATTTATTTATATCTTTTTGAATTTCTAGGCACGGTTGTGCAACGCCAGGCGTGTAAGCAAGAGACAAAGCCTCTTTGTTATCAACCTTAGCGCGAGATACAACTTCAATCTTACCTTGCCATTCGTAGTGCTTTTTTAGTGATTCGGTTGCATAATCCATTAGTAAAAACTCCTTTTATATTAGTCTTCCCATGGGAATTTATAGTCAAGCTTAAGCTCGTCTCTAACTTTGTTAAACTCTTTTTGAACTGCATCGTTGATTGGAACGCCTGAGTCTTTTCTTGAAAGCCATACATCCCACTCTTTTTCACCAGCTGTGTAGATTCTATCTTCACCTGGAGCTACAGTTGAGTTACGAACCTCACGCACGATATCGCCTGCTTTTTTCCTTGCAAGCTCTTCACCGAGGAAGTGGTTTGTATCAATAGCAATGAAGAAATGACCAAGATGATAAGGTGCAAGTTTGCCATCTTTATCTTTACCGTCAAGATCTTTACAGTAGTTACCGTCTTGAAGGATTGCTGAGAGAAGCTCAACAAACATTGCATAGCCATATCCCTTGTAACCGCCAAGGTCTTCACCAATACCACCAAGAGTTGCAAGAGCTGCTGTGCCTTGACGAATACGCTTAAGAGCGTCGCTTGCAGAACCTTCAACAGGAGCGCCATCATTACCAATTATTGTACCTGCAGGCACATCTTTGTTGATTCTTTCAAAGTATTCAATACGACCGTTTTGTGTAATTGAAGTTGCACAGTCAAGTACAAAGTCAAAATCCTCATCGGTTGGAACACCAAGTGTTAGTGGGTTAGTACCGAACATTCCATCAACACCAAAAGTAGGAGCAACTGATGGACGAGCGTTAGTACCTGTAATACCGATACATCCCTCTTTTGTAGCTTGTGAGACATAGTATCCAGCAATACCGTAGTGACAAGAATTTCTAACAGCAACCATACCCATACCATATTCTTTTGCTTTGTTGATTGCCATTTCCATTGCCTTGTAACCAATAACTTGACCCATACCGTCGTGGCCATCAACAACAGCTGTTGTTGCAGTTTCTTTGATGATTTCAAAGTTTGTTACTGGATTTTGGATACCGGCATTAATTCTATCAATGTAGATTGGTTTAAAGCGGTTAACACCGTGAGACTCAATGCCTCTCTTATCAGATTCAACAAGAACATCAGCACAAATAGCTGCGTCCTCGCGTGGAACACCAACACCAACAAAAGCGTCAGTCATAAATGCTACTAGTGTTTCAAAATCTACAACATTGTTTGCCATAATACAAATTCCTCCTAAAAAGTATTTTGAAATATAATAAACGGGCCGACTTATTCTTGATCTTCCCAGTTCATTGCTCTTGTAACAGCTTTTTTCCAACCAGCATATAGCTTATCCCTTTTTGCAGGATCGATGCTTGGAGTAAAGATTTTGTCAACCTCACGATTGTTTGCAATTTCCTCTTGGTCTTTCCAGACACCAACTGCAAGACCTGCAAGATAAGCAGCACCCAAAGCAGTTGTTTCAACAATTTTTGGACGGTTAACTTCAACATCTAACATATCACATTGAATTTGGAGCAAAATATCACTTACACTTGCACCACCGTCAACACGCACATCAAAAATCTCAATACCAGAGTCTTCACTCATTGCGTTTAAAAGATCAACAACTTGAAATGAAATGCTCTCAAGCACAGCACGGCAAATGTGCGCATTGTTAACACCTCTAGTTAGTCCAACAATGCAACCCCTAGCGTACATATCCCAGTAAGGTGCGCCAAGACCTGTAAAGGCGGGGACCATATAAATACCGTTGGCATCAGGAACACTTTTTGCAAGTTCGTCACAGCGAGCAGCACTATCAATTATATGTAATTCATCACGAAGCCACTTAATAACACTACCAGCGTTAAAAGCACTACCTTCGATTGCGTACTCAACTTTATCACCAATACCCCAAGCAATGCCAGAGAGCAAATTGTTTTTTGATTTAACTCTTTTATCCCCAGTATTCATAAGCAAGAAGCAGCCAGTACCGTATGTGTTTTTAGCCATACCGGCTTTAAAGCAAGCTTGACCAAATAGAGCAGCAGTTTGGTCACCGATAGCACCACTAATTGGCACTCCCTCAAGCGCTTCAAGACCTATAATGTTTGGAGCAACTTTGCCATAAACTTGACTTGATGGAACAACTTCTGGAAGCATATTCATTGGAATTCCGATTTTTTCGCAAAGCATTTTATCCCAACAAAGATTGTCAACATCAAAAAGCATTGTACGAGATGCGTTAGAATAATCAGAAACATGAACGGCAGTTTTTGGGCTAGATGCACCACCTGTTAGGTTCCAAATAAGCCATGTTTCAACAGTTCCAAATAACAGCTTGCCTTGTTCTGCCAAACTCATTGCCCCAGGGACGTTGTCAAGAATCCACTTGATTTTTGTTGCAGAAAAATAGGCATCAACAACAAGGCCGGTTTTGCTACGAATGTATTCGCCAAGCCCTTCATCTTTTAGTCTTTCGCACATACTTGCAGTCCTTCGACATTGCCAAACAATAGCATTGTAGATAGGTTTTCCAGTCTCCTTATTCCAAACGATAGTGGTTTCACGCTGATTTGTGATACCAATACACGCGATATCTTTAGGATTTACAATCTGCGAAGCTAAAACTCCTGTTATTGATTGAAACTGGCTATAAAGAATTTCCATAGGGTCGTGCTCAACCCAGCCAGCCTCAGGATAAATTTGGGTAAACTCATTTTGCGCCTTTCCAACAACATTACCTTTTTTGTCGAAAACTATCGCTCTTGAGCTAGTTGTACCTTGGTCAAGGGATAAAACATAAGTTCCCACTTTCTCCACCTCTATTTATAAAAATTTTAAATAATCAACACACATTAGACTGTGCTTAAAAATGCATCGCTACACTTTAAATTTATACAAACTAACTAAAATATACATTGTAAAAGTTTAAAGTTTTTTATTTATCATACCTATAGTACAACCTTTAATGCGATGGTGTCAATATAAAAACCCCCTACCCCTACATTTTTAATGTTTATCCATAAATTAAAAGATTTTAAAACAGAATTTAATGTAAAAATGCATAAAAGTTTATGTAAAGGGATAAAAATAGATATAAATAACACAATTTAAACAGCAAAATGGTGTGCAAAATAAACAAAAAAATTAAAATTGATAGGCAAAACAGAAAAAACTAGTTAAATTTTTAACGAAAATACTATGAAATGAAATTTCTATAATAAAAATTATCAACAAAAACGCTTAACAGATGTAAGGTTTTGTAACAAATATTCACGAAATTTATAAAATAATTATAAATATACATATTATAAAAACGAAAATAATATAATGAATATTTGCCTATTATTAGTCTTCTTTTTTATCTTGAGCGTTTGGCGTTAAAATCTCTTTTATTAGAAAATGCTTTACAAAAAACAAGATTGAAAGAGTAATTACACCAAGCAACATATCGGATGAAGAAGTGTTGTAAATCAGCATTTTTCTAGCAATTGCATAAATGGTGACATCAACAACATTGTTAGGGGTGTGCTTTATGAGCATCATTGCAAGTTCTAGTGCAATGATTAGAAGTAATAAGTAAGATAAAAAATGCTGCAAAGTATCATAATCAACTAGCGTATTAATAAGTGTAACATCTTTTATAAAATGCGCGATAAGATATATTGAAGAAATTACAACGCAAATAATTAAAAGACAGGAGAGAAATATCTCAATTCCTCGAATAGCTACAGAAATATTGATTGTTAGCTTATCATAAAAGCTTGTTTTTTTATGATTTAGTTCAGTGGTTTTTTTAGATATTTTCATATTAAAATCCTTTCAAAGCAACATAAGACTTTAGTTACATTAATAATGATACCATATTATGTTATTAATTTCACTATTTAAATTGAAATTAATGGCTTTAATAAAAATTATAATTACAATCAATTTATAATGTAAAACACAAATCTAAAGTTTTGGGATTTTAAGTTCTTAAAACTGAAATAGCGTCAGAAATATTTTTTTCATAGGCTTCCATTCCATATTCGTCAACCTCAGCCTTATCTTTTTTACCGTGGGTCAAGCATCCAGCTCCACCAATGCATCCTCCAACGCAAGCCATACCTTCAATAAAGTTGCCGTCAAGCACATTTTTTCTCTTTTTTATCAGTGCAACACGGCAAGCTTCAATACCGTCACAAGGCACAGCGTTTAGCTCAAAATTATCTATGTTATGCTCTTTTAGACCTTGTGCCATAGCGTCAGATAAGCCACCACTACGGGCAAAAATTCGTCCAAAATATGAGGCGTTGTCAAGAACATCCTCAGGCAAAGTTGTAATATCTAAATCCTTGCTATCAAACAATGCTTGTAGCTCTTCAAAGGTGATAACAACATCAACAAAAGGCTTTACAGATTCTTTTTGAAACTCTGCTTTTTTTGCCGTGCAAGGGCCGATAAAAACAACCTTGCAATCTTCTTCGGTTTCTTTTAAATATTTTGCAATAGTCGCCATTGGTGATAAATTGTGAGAAACCATCGGCAATAAATCAGGGAAAGAATTCTCAACATAAGTTACAAAAGCAGGGCAACAAGAACTGGTGAGAAAGCCTTTTTCAACAAGCTCTGTCGACTCGGCAAAGGCAACCATATCAGCGCCCAGAGCCGCTTCAACAACGGTGTGAAAACCAAGCTCTTTTAGTCCGGTAATAACTTGACCCAACTTTGCGTATGTAAACTGGCTTGAAATAGAAGGGGCAACCACGGCAAAAACTTTGTAATTTTTGTTTTGCTCACTTTTTTTAATAACATCAATAACATCAAGAATATAGGATTTATCCATAATTGCACCAAAAGGACATTGATAAACGCACGCTCCACACGAGTTGCATTTTTTGTTATCAATCACGGCGGCTTTATCCTCATTCATAGAAATAGCTTTGATTTTGCACGCATTTTCGCAAGGGCGTTTGTGGTTGACAATTGCAGTGTACGGGCAAACTTTTGCACAAGCACCGCAGTTTACACATTTAGATTTATCAATATGCGCAACGTGGTTGTGGTCAAAGTAAATAGCATCTTTGTGACAAACATCTTCACAACGATGAGCAAGGCAACCACGGCAAGAGTTAGTAACCTCGTATCCGCCTATAGGGCATTCATCGCAAGCCGTTTCAATAACCTCTATAATATTTGGATTATCTTTATCTCCGCCCATTGCAAGCTTTACTCTGTCGCCCAAAATTGCACGCTCTTTATAAACGCAACAACGCATAGTTGAAGTATTGCCAGGAACAATTTTTTGGGGAATGCTTAGAATATTTTCAAGCAGTTTATCGTTCCAAGCAAGCCTTGCAACTTCTCTTAACACTTTATATTTTAGATACTGTACTTTCGTATCGAATTTTCTCATAAAAAATCTCCTTTAAAAATAACTAACTTTGACTCGCTTGCCCATCTGTTTTAAACAACTAGAAAGCTCGTCTACCAAGTTCATTTTTATATTAAAATTAATGGGAAGTTCGGGGTTTTGGTGTGCAGGGTTTACAGCTCTGCCCACAAAAAAATTAATGTCGGTTGCTTCTTCAAAAAGTAATCGGCACATTAGGGACGCACCGTCACGCTTGTAACACCAGTGCCCGTATTTTTCGTTGTCACGAAGCGCATCGTTGGCATATTCGATAACCTTGCTAACCGTTATAACGCCCTCGGTTACGAGGTCTACACCCTCTATTTCAGCCGTTGGGGGAACATCCTCACTCTCAAAAACAAGGCTTGCTTTTAAAGGTTTGCCAAGGTATTTAGCAGCTATGGATGAAGTAGTACCACCGCAAATTATATGCTTTCCCTCTTTTGAAAAAAACAAGGACATCATTCTGTCACAATCATCACGATTTCTCGGAGGGCCAAAAAGAACATTCATAGGCACTCGCTTACGAATACGAATTACACAGGCGGTAGCGTCATCGCCGGGCTTGTAATCATACTGTTTATTGCACTCGTCAACAAGCATTGTAGCCAATGTCTTTGCCGTGTATCCTATGGGAGTGATTGCTCTCATAAAATCTATAATCTCCTCACGCTTCCATCCAAAATTGAAAGCCAGACCAATGCCAGCGTGGGGACAACCGTCGCTCATTGCAACAAAAACATCATCTTCTCTTAAATTGATAACAGATTTGTAGATTTTTTTGCCGTCAATGTTAAGTTCTCTCTTATGATAATCATAATTTTTTCCATCGCGTAGCAAAATTATATGTGGATTATCATATTGGATAAGCTCTGCTGTGGCATTGTTTATTATATGTATAATTGTAAAAGTAGAGTATGCCACACCCCGCACAGAGCAAATAGGAAGCGTAGCGGCAATTGTTGACACACACTCTTCAATTTTTAAACCTTCGGCCATCATAGTTGAAATTATTTTTGAAGTTAGAGTAGAGAGGATACTCGCTTTTACACC
>JAAYSU010000010.1 GCA_012523915.1 Clostridiales bacterium | reverse complement strand
GTTTGGATATGGTTGTAACTGACCATCATAATGTAAATGATAATATTGTTTCCTGCATATTAATTAACCCTAAACAAATTGACTGTACATATCCACAAAAGGAACTGTCTGGATGCGGCGTAGCGTTTAAACTAGCCCAGGCCTTAGAGCGTAAAACTAGTCCAGCTATAACTAAGTCTGATTTAAACAATGTGTTGGACCTGGTAGCGATTGCTACCATAGGGGATATTGTACCTTTAATAGGCGAAAACCGAACAATGGTTAAGTATGGACTTAGAGTTATCAATAGCGGCAGGAGAATAGGGCTTAAAATGTTAATAGAGGAAACAGGTTTAGAGGCTGGGGAAATAAATTCGGACAGGATCGCATATATTATAGTACCCCATTTGAATGCCGCAGGGAGAATATTGTCTGCAGATACAGGGGTAAAACTGCTAACATATAGAGACGAGGATAGTTTAAAAGACCTTACTTCATTGCTCCTATCTAACAACCAGGAGCGAAAGCGCATACAACAAGAGACCTTTGAAGCTACGGTTGATATGGTTGAAAAATATCATAAAGACGATATGTTTTTGGTAATAGATATACCAGAAGCCCATGAAGGAATAGCAGGGATCGTAGCTGGAAAAATTAAAGATAAATACCATCGACCAACTATATTGCTCACATCGGTAGATGATGAAAATTTGAAAGGTACAGGAAGAAGTATAGAAGGGATAGATCTTTACGAGATGCTATCAAAAAGTAAGCATCTCTTTGAAAAGTTTGGCGGACATGCGGGAGCTTGTGGCTTCACCATTAAAAGAAGCAACTTTAGCGCTTTACGGGACTATCTTTTGGATGCGGCCCAAAGAATCTATGAAATAGATCCTTCCTTATTTAGTTCTAAACTATTAATTGATCTAGCAGTTACAGTAAAGGATTTAAATATTAATTTAGCTAATAAGATCGAAAAGCTTGAGCCTTACGGCCATAAGAATCCAAAGCCCCTGTTTTGTGTAAGGGGAGTAAGGCCGGAAATACCGATGTATATGGGTGACAGACAACAGCATGTTCGATTTAATGTCGGCAATCTCACATCCATTTTATTTCGCAGAGGAGACGAATTTAGAAAATATTATAAGAGTGGGGAGCCAATAGATCTTGCAGGATATTTCGAAAAGAATTATTATAACGGGTATGAAAGGCTGCAATTTATTATAATTGATTATAAATAACTTAAGGAGACACCAATGTTAATGATAAAAAAGAGAAACTTAATATTCCTATTGGTAATATTCGCGCTGCTAGGTGCAGGAATCATGTGGGGGTCAACTGCAGCTCACGGCATTTTGACGGATAATATAGCGATTTCTCAAAATGAATATATGGAGTATAAAAAGCTGAAGGACAACTACGGGAAATTAGCTACACTCCAAGAGATTATAGAAGAAGCATATTATCTACCTGTTGATACTGAAAATCTGTATGAAGGTATGTATAAAGGGTTGTTTTGGGGTATTGGTGACCCCTATTCATCCTATCTTACCAACGAAGAATATAAAGAGCTGATGATGACAACAACAGGTGAATATGAAGGAATTGGTGTGACCATAGCTCCTGACCAGGATGGCTATATCAATGTGGTAGCTCCTATGGATGATTCACCAGCTGAAAGGGCAGGGATCAAATCTGGCGATAAGATTATTTCTGTAGACGGAGTTGAATATAGAGGTGATTCGATAGATAGGGCCGCAAGTGCTATGAGGGGTAAAGAAGGAACCAGGGTAAAAATAGGCGTAATGAGAGGAAATGAAACCTTTGAATTGGAAATAATCAGAGCAAGCATTACCTTGGAAACGGTAAAATCAGAACTCTTCGATAATGATATCGGATACATCAGAATAAGTTCATTTGAAGAACGGACAGCTAGTGATTTTGAAAAGGCATTAAGGGATATAGAAGCTAAGGGTGCAAAGGGATTAATTATCGATCTACGTGATAATCCTGGAGGGTTGGTAGATGTCTGCATAGAAGTAGCTGACTGTCTTCTTCCTGAAGGCATAGTTACTTTCACCGAAAACAAGAAGGGTGAAAGAACATATTTTAAGTCAAAGCCGGGAGCAACAAGTCTTCCTTTTGTAGTGTTGGTAAACGGTGGGACTGCAAGTGCCAGCGAGATTGTTACAGGAGCCGTGAAAGATTATGAAAAGGGGATAGTTGTCGGAACTACCACCTATGGAAAAGGAATTATTCAAGAGATCTTGCCCTTAGATAATGGTGACGCTATAAAGCTTACCATAATGCAATACTTCTCGCCTGAGGGAAATACTATACACAAGATAGGTATTGAACCTGATTATGTGATTGAGATATCAGAAGAGGATTATGTTAACGGAGAATTGCTAAGAGAAAATGACAGGCAGCTTAAGAAGGCTATAGAGCTTTTAGAAAAATAAATCGGACAGGACCTTTCAAGTCACTGTCCGACTAAATCAATCCATATTTCTTTCTTTAATCCTTTCCAGCACCAGTTTATAACCGTCAGCGCCATATAGCAGGCAGCGATTGACTCTGCTGATGGTTGCTGTACTGGCTTTAGTTATCTCTTCGATTTCATTATATGTTTTCTTTTCGGATAGCAATTTAGCGACTTGAAATCTTTGAGATATGGCCTGTAACTCTTTTATTGTAAAGATATCTTCAAAAAAACGATAACATTCTTCTTCATTTTCTAGTGATAATATTGCTTTAAATAGATCATCTGTTTCTTTGCTCTTTAGTTTGGAATCGTAAGTCATAGCTATCCTCCAATTAGTTTTCTACTTTAATACTTTACAGTGTAATTATACTATTTATAATAACTATTGACAATAGCTAATTTTTCCATTATTATTAACTTGCAAAAAGGGAGTAGTTTATTGCTTATGATCAACAAACCCGGCTTAGGCCTGGTCATAAGCCCTTTCTAAGGAAACAAGACTTTTAGCATAATTATCTTTGATTTGCAAATATTATGCTAAAGGTCTTCTTTTATTTCATAATATTTGTAAGATTTGTAAGTTTAATTTATATTGGAGGATTATAATGTTTGAGAAAAAAGCAGCTTTCGAGGTTCTAGACGAAATGAAAGTCGACCATGAGATGGGTCTCTCAAATGAAGAGGCACAGAGACGATTAGCTGAATATGGCCCTAATGAATTTGAAGAAAAAAAGCCTAAGACCAAACTACAGATGTTTGTGTCACAGTTACGTGACCCAATGATATACATTCTATTTATAGCGGTAGCCATCTCTTTATTTCTAAAAGAGATTGGGGATGCTGTAATTATTGTTGCTGTAATTCTATTAAACGCAATAATAGGGATGATTCAAGAAGCTAAAGCTGAAAAATCTTTAGAGGCCCTTAGAAAAATGTCTAGCCCTACAGCTCTTGTACGCAGAGAGGGAAAAGTTTACGAAATGCCCACAGCGGATATTGTGGTGGGCGACATAGTCATACTGGAAGCAGGACGGGTAGTTCCTGCCGATATGAGGCTGACTTCAAGTGTAAATTTGAAAGTAGAGGAATCGGCCCTTACTGGAGAATCTGTACCAGTTGAAAAGGATGCTGAATTCGTTGCTGAAGATAATGTGCCGCTGGGTGATCGGCTGAATATGGCCTACCTTTCTACAAGCGTAGCATACGGCCGCGGTGAAGGCGTTGTTGTTGCTACGGGTATGAAGACAGAAATAGGTAAGATAGCCAGCATGATTAGTGAGTCTGTAGATGAAATGACTCCATTACAGAAGCGTTTAGGTTCTTTGGGAAAAGTATTAGGCATACTTGCCATAGCCCTTTGTGTTTTACTTTTCGTTGTGGCATTAATTCAGGATAGAGATATAATGGAAATGCTTTTAATCGCTATTTCACTAGCCGTCGCGGCAATTCCTGAGGGGCTGCCTGCGGTTGTTACTATAGTGCTTGCTTTAGGTGTAACCCGCATGGTCAAGGTCAATACCATCGTAAGGAAACTTCCTGCAGTTGAAACGCTGGGTTCGGTCAGTGTGGTATGTTCTGATAAGACAGGTACTCTTACGCAGAACAAGATGACTGTTACAAAGGTTTATCTTAATGATGAGCTGAAAGATGTCGATGAGATTAATTACGAAAAGAATAATTTATTTGTAAACGGTTTTATGCTGTGTACTGACGCTTCCATAGAGGGAGATAACAGATTGGGAGACCCTACAGAGTTGGCTCTCTTGGACATGGGTGCAAAATTAGGAGTAGAAAAGAAAGATATTATCAATAGTTTCCAGAGAATCAATGAAAAGCCCTTTGATTCATCGAGAAAAATGATGACGACTGTTCATAAGAATAGCAATAATGAAGTTATAGCCTTTACTAAAGGTGCGCTAGATAGGGTAATTGGAAATTGCACCAAGATATTTATTAATGGTGAAACTAGGGAGATAACACAAGGGGACATAGAGAAAATCAACAATGCATCGAAGCAAATGTCAATGATAGCTCTGCGTGTCCTTGCCTTGGCATATAAGTCAGGTGATGATACAGCTAGTGAGTCTGATCTCACTTTCGTAGGATTAGTCGGCATGATCGACCCGCCAAGACCTGAAGCTATTGAAGCGGTTAAAGTATTTAAAAAAGCTTCAGTCACAACTATTATGATAACCGGTGACCATAAAGATACAGCTTTAGCAGTTGCAAGGGAATTAGGGATTGCTTCAAAGGAAGAAGAGTGTATAACAGGAGAAAAATTAGATCAGATGAGTCAGGAGGAATTAAACAAAATAGTAACTGACCTGAGGGTTTTTGCCAGAGTTTCTCCTGAGAATAAGGTTATGATTGTCAATGCCTATAAAGCCAATGGCCATATAGTATCGATGACAGGAGACGGTGTAAATGACGCTCCTTCCCTTAAGTCTGCAGACATAGGAGTTGCAATGGGAATAACAGGTACTGATGTAGCCAAAGGTGCGGCAGACATGGTTTTAACTGATGATAATTTTGCAACTATACAAAAGGCAATAGAAGAAGGGCGTAATATTTATAATAATATTAAGAAATCAGTCCTATTTTTGCTATCGTCGAATCTAGGTGAAATTGTAACAATGTTTGTGGCGATTGTAGTAGGTTTAGCCTCTCCCTTAAAAGCCATTCATATACTGTGGGTAAACCTTATTACAGACTCCTTGCCTGGCCTGGCACTAGGAGTTGATTCAGGCGACCCAGATATAATGAATAAGCCACCAAGAGATGCAAAAGAAAGTCTGTTTGCAGAGGGAGGCATGGCCACTATACTGTTTTTTGGAGCAGTAATTGGTGCTATTACCCTTGCAGCATTCCTCTACACGCCTATAAATATTTTATTAGAGGCAGGCAATTTGGTAAGCTTTGAAGCTGTAAAAACCTTGTATAAAGACGGTATGATCTATGCAAGATCACAGACCTATGCTTTTACAGTATTAGCTATCTCCCAGCTTTTTAATGCTATAGGTATGAGGAATTTAAATAGATCAATTTTTAGATACAATCACTTTAATAATGGGGTTATGTTACTGGCATTTGTTGTAGGCTTCGGTCTGCAGATAGCAGTAACGGAGATAGCTTTCGTAACGGAGATCTTTGGAACTGTCGCGCTATCATTGAAAGAGTGGCTCATCTTAACAGCCTTATCTACAGCTCCACTGTGGTTCCATGAGATATTTGTATTCTTCAGATATATAAGTAAGAGGCAATAACTTAATATTTCTTTATTATCTAAAAAGGTGTAGAATAGGGGGAAAGGCTTTTGTATTTGTTTATACTCAAACACAGTAGAAGGGATACAACTCCTGAATTAATTAGAAAGTGCCTAAAGAAGTATGTCCGCGAAAAGGATATTGATTTACCAGATACTGATGTATCAATAACTTATGCGGAAAACGGCAAGCCATATTTCCCTGACTTACAAATCCATTTTTCGGTAAGCCATTCTGGAGATTATTGGGCCTGTGCATTTGAAACAGAACCAATAGGCTTTGATATTGAAGATCTAAATACGAAGAAGAATAAACTTCGTCTTCAGGATAGGATCGCTAAGCGCTATTTTACTAAACATGAATATGAATACATAAACCAAAATAGAGGAGATTCATTTTTCGAAATTTGGGTAAGAAAAGAAGCGTATGTAAAATATAAAGGTAGTGGAATTAAAGAAGGGTTATCAACTTTCAATCTTGTAGAAGAAGGTAAGTTGCTTTCACAGCTTGAAGATACTTATATCGAATCGTTTAAAGTAAAACCGAAATTATTTGGTGCCTATTGTGCAAAGAATAGGCTGCTGTTAGAAAAGGTTGTAGAATATGAATATTACTAATAAAACAATTAAGGTATATGGTAGCGCAATACTATTCACTCTAATGATTGGTTTTTCATTCCTGGGGGTGAAGACTGGAGTTGAGATAGCCTCAGCATTACAGACTCTTACATATCGATACAACTTTGCATTTCTTGCCTCTCTAATACCCATTGTTTTAGGCTTAGCCAAGGTTGATCTTTCAGGTAAGCTTAGATCAAAGTACCTATTCATCACAGCTGGGTTTTATGTGGGATTTATGATACTGCAGGCAATTGGATTGATGTTTGCAACATCTATAGAAAGCGGTATAATATTTGCTCTCATTCCAATTCTGGTTAAGATAATCGCTTGGGTGGTATTAGGTGAGAAGGGCAATTGGAAACAGAACATCTTCGTAGCCATTTGCGTAGCTGCTGTAGTTATTATGTTTGTATTAGGAGCACAGGATATCAGTGTTAGTATAGTAGGGTTGATAATACTGTTTTTATCTAGTTTATCAATGGCTTTGAGCAATGTTTTCATGAGATATGTAAGAAATGAATACAAACCATTTACGATAACCTTTGCCATTTGCTTAGGTGGCTTTCTTTTATTCAACATTGCTACATTGGCATATGGAATTTACACGGGTACCTTGAATCTATATTTTTCACCCCTGCTTCATCCCGAATTCATATTCTCTACAGCTTTTTTAGGGATTCCCTGTACACTGCTATCATCCTTGCTTTTAACCTATATGCTTGCTCATCTGCAGGCAGTGAAGGCAACGATCTTTGGGAACCTTTCAACTGCCATATCAATAGTAGTCGGAGCACTGATACTCAAAGAACCACTATATATTTACCACATAGTTTGTACTGCCCTAATTTTAATAGGGGTTATAGGCACCAGTGTCAGCACTAAAGCAGAAGAAGAAAGTGCTGAGGCTGAAAGTAGTTAAAAGCTATTTCCCGGGTAAAAGAATGGCGTGGAGGAATGGGATGAATGCTAAAGAGGCATCATTAAGATATCTAAGCTATAAGGACAGAACTAAATATGAGATTAAAAGACATTTAGAAAGAAAGGGCTATACAGAGGATGATATCTCCCGGGCAATAGAATTTTTAGAAGAATGTAATTTTGTTAATGATGAAGATTATTGTGTTAGATATATTAAATATGGTATTGAAAAAGGCAGAGGACCTATAAGATTAGAATTTGAACTAAAGCAAAGAGGCATTGATATAGATACAATTTACTCGAAGTTAAACGCCACATATAGTGAAGACAAGGAAAGGGAATCGGCTCAAAGGCTTATTGATAAATATATAGAGCAGGCAGATAAACAAATTGACAGCAAAGAATTGGCAAAAATCGGACGGCGGCTTGCAACTAATGGATATAGAAGCAGCCTAATATACGATTTGCTTTCAAAATATAGATAAGGCGTTGACATTAACCTACAGGAAGTATAGAATATAAGGGATTATTAATTATTAAGAAAAAGGCGTTGAAGAAGACAGTAGTAGGCAAGTATACCCTTCAGAGAGGTAACCATTGGTGGGAGGTTACTGGTGAGAGGCTTACGAAGATCACTTTGGAGCTTACCCGGTGAAATAGCAGTAAGCGGGTACGGGTGCTACACGTTAAGTAGAGTTGAGTGGTGAATCTTTAATTAGGATTTGCTAGCAGGGTGGTACCGCGGATTAATTCGTCCCTAGATTTTTACATCTAGGGATTTTTTAGATTTAGAAAGACAATAATATAGTTATAGAAAGGAACGTTAGGATGTTTGAGAATTTATCGGAAAGACCGATTGCAGAAGTACAGAATGAACAAGCAGATAATTGGGATAAGAATAATTTATTGGAAAAATGTGTAACATCTCGAGAAGGTAAACCTTCTTTCGTTTTCTATGAAGGGCCTCCAACGGCAAATGGTAGCCCGGGTATTCATCATGTGATTGCAAGGACACTGAAAGACTCGGTTTTACGCTATAAGACTATGCGGGGTTACGCGGTTAAGAGGAAGGCCGGCTGGGATACCCATGGATTGCCTGTTGAAATAGAAGTTGAAAGAACTTTAAATATGTCCAGCAAGCAGGATATCGAAGAATACGGCATAAAAGAATTCAATGAGATGTGTAAGGAATCCGTATTTAAATATGAGAAGCAGTGGAGAGAGATGACACGCAGGATGGGCTATCTAATTGATTTAGATGACCCCTATATTACCCTGGAAAACGACTATATCGAAACCTGCTGGTGGATACTAAAGGAATTCTACAAGGGTGGTTTGATCTACGAGGGGCATAAGATATTACCCTATTGCCCTCGCTGCGGAACTGGCCTTGCTTCCCACGAGGTTGCATTGGGCTATAAAGAAATAAGGTCAAATACAATTACAGCAAAGTTCAAAAGAAAAAATAAAGACGAATATTTCCTGGCCTGGACAACTACGCCCTGGACCTTAGCAGCTAATGTATCGCTAACGGTAGGCCCCGATATTGATTATTTAAAGGTAGAGCAGGATGGAGTAATATATTACGTCAGTAAAGAGCTTGCAGATCAAGTTCTTGGAGAAGATAAATATACTGTTTTAGAAGAGCTTAAAGGCAAGGATTTAGAATATATAGAATATGAACAGCTTATGCCATTTGTTGAAGTTGATCAGAAAGCCTTTTTTGTAACCTGTGGAGATTATGTAACAACAGAAGATGGTACAGGTATAGTTCATACTGCACCTGCATTTGGTGAAGACGACTATAACACTGGTAGAAAATATGGGCTTCCTGTAGTCAATCCTGTAGATGAAGAAGGAAAATATACAGATACTCCCTGGGCAGGAAGATTTGTAATGGATGAAGGCCTTGATGTAGACATCATAAAATGGCTGGCAAAGGAAGATAAATTATATGATAAGGCAAAGGTTGATCACAACTATCCACACTGCTGGAGATGTTCAACTCCTCTTGTCTATTATGCAAAGCCCAGCTGGTATATAGAGATGACAAAACTTAAGGACCAGCTTGTGGAGAACAACAACAAGGTAAACTGGTTCCCAGATTATGTAGGGGAAAAAAGATTTGGTAACTGGCTAGAAAATGTAAATGACTGGGCTATTTCTAGGAATAGATACTGGGGAACACCGATAAATATCTGGCGCTGTGAGGAGTGCGGTAGTTTAGAGTCCATAGGCTCTCGTAAAGAGCTAGTAGAAAAAGCCATTGAAGATATAGATGAAACAATAGAACTGCATAGACCATATGTTGATGAAGTTCATTTGAGATGTACAGAATGTAATGGAATAATGAACAGAATTCCTGAGGTTATGGACTGCTGGTTTGACAGCGGTGCAATGCCCTTTGCACAATGGCACTATCCCTTTGAGAACAAAGAAAAGTTTGATGAGGAACTCTTCCCAGCAGACTTTATATGCGAAGGAATCGACCAGACCAGGGGCTGGTTCTATTCGCTGATTGCTATTTCAACATTTATCAAAGGTATGGCTCCTTACAAAAATGTTCTTGTTAACGATTTAATCCTGGATAAGGAAGGCAAAAAGATGTCCAAGTCAAGGGGCAATACTGTTGATCCCTTTGAACTGTTCGATAAATATGGTGCAGATGCAACCAGATGGTATTTGCTACATGTATCACCTGCATGGTCGCCAACCAAGTTCGACGAGGATGGGTTGATAGAAATAGTCAGCAGATTCTTTGGCACGTACAAGAATATTTATAACTTTTTTGTACTCTATTCAAACAGTGATGAAATAGATGCAAGAGAACTTGAACTTGACTATGATAAAAGACCGGAGCTTGATCGCTGGATCTTATCGAAATACAATCAGCTGATTAAAGAAGTAACGGAGGATATGGATCAGTACGATCATATGAAATCCGTAAGAAAGATACAGGAATTTGTTGTTGAGGATTTCTCTAACTGGTATATAAGGCGTGCAAGACGTAGATTCTGGTCGGAGGAATTGACTGAAGATAAAATTTCCGTATATCTAACAACCTATGAGGTGTTAGTAGGAGTTACTAAGCTTTCTGCTCCATTTGCTCCTTTCCTGATGGATGAAGCATTTATTAAATTAACAGGGGAAGAATCGGTTCACCTGGCATACTATCCTGAAGCTGACGATAGTCTGGTTGATCTAAATGTTGAGGAAAGAATGGATTTAGTAAGGACCCTCGTAGGGCTTGGAAGAGGAGTTAGGGAAAAAGAAAGAATCAAGGTACGTCAGCCCCTTAATAGCATATTAGTTGATGGTAAATATGAAGATTTAATTGGTGACATGACGGACCTAATAAAAGAAGAGCTGAACATTAAAGAAGTAATATTCGAGCAAAAGCTAGACAAGTTTATGGACTTCACTTTACGCCCGAATTTCAAAGAAGCTGGTCCTATTTTAGGAAGCAAGATAAAGGCCTTTGGAGCTGCCTTGGCTAAAGCCGATGCTGCATCGGTTGTTGAGACTTTAGAAAGAGATGGGTCTATTGTATTAGACATAGATGGCCAAGAAATGGCGATAGACAAGGAGCTAGTGGATGTCAAAATTGTGGCAAAGGAAGGTTTTACCGTCGCCATGGAAAACAATGTATTTGTAATCCTGGATACAACAATTACAGATGATCTTATGAAAGAAGGATTAGCAAGAGAGTTTGTTTCGAAGGTACAGCAGATACGTAAGCAAAAGGACTTTGAAGTAACTGATAGAATCAATATTTATTATCATAGTGATGAGACAGTTAAAAAGGCTTTAGAGGAACACGGATCCTATATAATGAAAGAAACGCTTGCGCTAGAGATGGTTGAAAAAGCCGATGAGTTGGCTGAATATGATCTAAACGGCCATAAGACAGGCATTGATGTAGAAAGGGTGTAGGAGCACATTATGAGGGCTGTAGTATCGGTCATTGGTAAAGATATGGTTGGCATACTTGCAAAGGTTAGTACAACAGTAGCAAATGCTAACGCCAATGTAGTAGAGGTGACTCAATCGGTTCTTCAGGAGTTTTTTGTCATGGTTATGCTAATAGATATTTCAGAGCTCAACTGTGAATTAGCTGAACTCCGTCAACAACTTGAAGAAAAGGTTGAAGGAATGAAGATCCAGGTCATGCATGAAGACATATTTAAATCTATGCATAGGATATAAGAAAAGGGACGCAAGTCCCTTTTGTTAAGGGGGAAATAATTTGCTTAATTTAGGCGATATTTTAGAAACTATCACCATGATACAGGAGGAAAATCTAGACATTCGAACTATTACAATGGGTATTTCCCTTTTAGACTGTTGTGATGGCAATATAGATGTTTCCTGTGAAAAGATTTATAAAAAAATATATAAATGCTCGAAGGATCTTGTTAAGACGGGCGACAAGATCGAGCAAAAATATGGTATTCCAATTATAAATAAAAGGATTTCAGTTACTCCGATTGCTCTCCTTTTAGGTTCATCCGGTGGTGATCCTGTTAAATATGCTAGGACTTTAGATCAGGTTGCTAAAGATGTGGGAGTTAATTTTATTGGAGGATATTCAGCCCTAGTACACAAGGGCTTTTCTCCTGGAGATAAGGAACTGCTTGAATCAATTCCATATGCCCTATCTGAAACCGAATATGTATGCTCTTCTGTGAATATAGGGAGCACAAAGTCAGGTATAAATATGGATGCAGTTAGAATCATGGGAGGAGTTATAAAGAAGACCGCAGAGCTTACTAAGGATCGTCAATGTATTGGAGCAGCTAAACTAGTTGTATTTTGCAATGCTCCTGAAGATAATCCTTTTATGGCGGGGGCCTTTCATGGACCAGGAGAACCCGACTGTGTTATCAATGTAGGGGTATCGGGACCGGGGGTAGTGCGCTCTGCTATAGCAAAAATGAATGATGACTGTGATCTCACACAAATAGCAGATGTTATTAAAAAAACAGCCTTTAAAATAACTAGGATGGGGCAGTTAGTAGGAACTGAGGCCTCAAAGATGCTTGGTGTACCCTTTGGAATTGTTGATTTATCCCTTGCGCCAACACCTGCCATTGGTGATTCAGTTGCCCATATTTTAGAGGAAATAGGCTTGGAATCCTGTGGGGCATGTGGAACTACTGCAGCCCTGGCAATACTTAACGATGCAGTTAAAAAGGGCGGAGTTATGGCTTCTTCAAATGTTGGAGGACTCTCAGGAGCCTTTATACCTGTTACTGAAGACCAAGGAATGGTAAGGGCGGTACAATCAGGAAGTCTTACTATTGAAAAACTTGAAGCTATGACTGCGGTATGTTCAGTAGGCCTTGATATGATAGTAATTCCTGGAGATACTAATGAAGACATCATAGCAGGAATTATTGCCGATGAAGCGGCAATAGGTATGATTAATTCTAAGACAACGGCGGTAAGAGTTATACCTGCAATAGGCAAAAAAGCAGGCGACGAACTTGAATTCGGGGGACTATTAGGCAGCGGACCAGTAATGGAAATAAATAATAATTCGCCCTCTAAGATGATCCGTAGAGGTGGGCGAATACCTGCTCCAATACAGAGTTTGAAAAATTAAGAGGAGAACGGAATTGAAAAACGATATTAAAAGTATGACACTGGATGAACTCGAAATATTTATAGAGAGTATAGGTGAGAAGAAATATCGTGCCAAACAGGTTTTTAGCTGGCTATATAAGGGTATATATAGTTTTAATGATATGTCTGATCTATCCAAAGAGCTGAGAATAAAATTAGATCAAATAGCGTATATTGAGAGATTAGACATATTGAAGATCCAGGAATCAAAAAAGGACGGGACAAAGAAGTACCTATTTGGCTTAAAGGATGGAAGTGCTATTGAAAGCGTATTTATGAAGTATAGGTATGGGAATACGGTATGTATCTCCTCACAAGCAGGTTGTAGAATGGGATGTGATTTTTGCGCATCAGCTATAGGGGGTTTAGCTAAAAACCTTTCACCTTCTGAGATGGTGGATCAGGTCATAGCTATCGAAAAAAGCACTGGTGAGAGTGTAAATAATGTTGTAGTTATGGGTACGGGGGAACCCTTTGATAACTATGAAAACCTATGCAAATTCATAGTCCTTATTCATAGCGAGGAAGGTTTTAATATGAGTTTACGAAACATCACCGTATCAACATGTGGTCTCATACCTAAGATAAAAGCCTTTGGCACAAACTTTCCTCAAGTAAATCTTGCTATCTCATTGCATGCGCCTAATGATGTTATACGCAATAAATTAATGCCGATAAACAGAAAATATCCAATTGATGAATTGTTGAGAACATGTGATGAGCATACTAGGATTACAGGAAGAAGAATAACTTTCGAATATGCTTTGATCAAGGGTGTTAATGACAGTATTGAGAATGCTAAAGAACTGGCTGATTAACTATCAAATATGTTATGTCATGTGAATATTATACCGCTCAATCCCGTGAGTGAAAGGGATTATGATGGCG
>JAAYSU010000104.1 GCA_012523915.1 Clostridiales bacterium | reverse complement strand
TAGAAGATGGATTGAAGATGGTTAGCCTATACCCTTCCAAGGACAAGGGTGTATGGGTATTCAGATATTCATCAATTATTTTGCATATAGATAAAATTAATGAGGATATTTCTGAATTCAATCTTGAGGATGACCCGGAGCTTTTATTGAAAACGGGTGAAGTGCTTGATATTTATTCAGATCACAACAATGTTTTACTTATTGCAACTTCACAAAAAGGGTTGTTTGCAATAAATACAGTTAATAAAACTCATAACGTAATTCTGGATAAAGATGGCAATGGTGAACCAATATTTGTCAGATCGATTGAGAGGGTTGATCCAAATACACTTTGGATTGGGACAGAATCCGGAATATATATTTTAAAATCTAATAGTCGTGAAATAACAAATTTACGTCATAACCCTGCTATCCCCAATTCAATATCAGACAATGCGATTTACTCGATCTATAAAGACAGAGATGGAGGTGTTTGGGTTGGGTCTTATTTTGGGGGTGTTGACTACTACTCAAATGTAAACAGTAATTTTGAGTTGTTTTATCCTGTACTTAATGAAAAGAGCCTTAAAGGAAAAAGAGTAAGAGAGTTTAGCAATGCACCAGATGGAAATATTTGGATTGGTACAGAAGATGGGGGGCTAAATCTGTTTGATCCCAGAAACAGTACTTTTCTTCCAATTCCACAAACATTAAGTTCATTATACCCAAATATACATACACTCTTTCAGGATGGTGATTTGCTGTGGATTTCCACCTACTCAAAAGGGTTGAACAAATACAATACTGTAACAGGGGAATTAGTTACATACATTAAGTCGGATGACCCTCACTCAATATCCCACAACAGTACATTTGCAATGTGTAAGGACAGACAAGGGTACTTATGGATTGGAACTTTATCGGGTGTTAATATTTATGATAAAGAAAAGGATCAATTTTTTAGAATAGAAGAGCTCAAAGGGATGTCGATCCAAGATATTTTTGAAGATAGTAATGGATATATCTGGATATCTACATTTTTAGATGGAGTATATCGATTTGACCCATCTAACAACGAATGGAAGATATTTCTTCATGATTCTTCAATAGATGGTTCGTTACCTTATAACAAACCAACTTCGATATTTGAGGACAGTAAGAGGAGATTGTGGGTAACAACACAGGGAGGCGGGTTTGGACAGTTTCACTATGAAACAGAGACATTTACAACTTATAATACATCAAACGGACTAAATAATGATGTTGTTTATCAAATACAAGAAGATGTTGAGGGCAAGCTTTGGCTATCTACCAACCAGGGTTTAGTGAGATTTGATCCTGAAAAAGAATTTTTTGTGAGCTATACTGTAGATAATGGTCTTAAATCAAATCAATTTAATTATAAGTCAAGTTTCAAGGACTCAAGAGATAATATTTATTTTGGTTCATTGGATGGATTTATTCGTTTCAACCCTGCTGAATTATTATCTTCAAATATAAAAAGTGAGACACTTTTCACCGAACTTTTTGTAAATAATCGAAGAATAAGTCCATCTGTCAACAATTCCATACTGAAGCAAAGTATAATTTATACAGATGAGATTCAACTTCCTCATAATCAAAACTCGGTCAGTTTTGGTTATGCTAACTTAGACTATTCAGGATTAAATAAAAGCAATATATACTATAAGCTTGAAGGATTTGATGAAGACTGGATAAAGTCAACTGCGGGACAACCGTTAATATACTCCAATCTTAAACCCGGTAAATACAAATTACATCTTGGTACAAGTGGGTATGACAGTAATGAGCAAATTACAGTTAATAAGACCCTATCTATAATAATAATGCCTCCATATTGGTTAACAGGTTGGGCATATTTTATTTACTCTCTTACATTACTTGGGGGTTTATTCTTGTTATATAGATACTTGCACAATCGTGTCAGGCTAAAACGTATTAAAGAGATGAGAGATTTTGAACGAATGAAAGAGAGAGAACTCTACCGTTCTAAGATCAACTTTTTTACTAATGTAGCTCATGAAATCAGGACTCCGCTAACTTTGATCAAAGCTCCACTGGATCATGTTCTTATGAAAGAGGCTATTTCTGATAATATAAAAGATAATCTGCAGATAATGCAGAAGAATACCGACAGATTATTGGATTTAACAAACCAACTACTCGATTTTCGCAAAACTGAATCAGACTCATATCTTCTTAGTCTTAAGGCTCATAATGTTACAGAACTGATTAAAGAGTCACAATTGCGTTTTACACCATTTGCCAAACAAAAAGGGATTGAGTTTGAATTCATCCTGCCTGACTCAGATATGTTTGCTCAAATTGATAAAGATGCTTTTTTGAAAATTGTAAGTAATTTATTAAACAATGGTATAAAGTATTGCGAAAGTTATGTCAGAGTAAAAGCTTTTATAAATAATGACACAGATCAATTTAACCTTATAACAGAGAATGATGGCGAATTGATACCTCAGGAGTATGAAGAGGAAATTTTTAAACCTTTTGTGCAATTTGGTGCAAATGAAGATGTAAATGGTTCCGGAACAGGTATAGGATTAGCTCTTGCAAGTTCTCTGGCTCAACTTCATAATGGAGTTTTGAGTCTGGATAATGACTCAGTAACAAACAGATTTCATTTGACTTTACCAATAGGTGATATAAGCATTTTGGATAAGCAGGCTGAAATTGTTGAAAGTAATGAATTTTTTGTAAGTAATATTGAATCTGAGTTAAATACTAAGAAAACCATACTGTTAGTTGATGATGATATAGAGCTATTACAATTTGAAAGTAAATTACTTCTTGAATATTACAACGTATTGATAGCTGAAAACGGTATTGAAGCTCTTGAAGTTTTGAAAAAGTCAAATGTAAACCTTATTGTGAGCGATATAATGATGCCCGAAATGGATGGATTTGAATTTATGGAAAAAGTAAAATCAGATATTGAATACAGTCATATACCGGTAATTCTGCTTACAGCTAAAGTAAATAATCAGTCAAAAGTACAAGGTTATGAACTTGGTGCAGATGCCTATCTTGATAAACCATTCTCTGTGGACGTTTTGCTTGCAAGAATTGAAAACCTGCTTCAAAGCAGGGAAAAGCTCAGGGAGTCCTTTCTGAGCAATCCATTTACAGGTGTATCTACTATAGCCTTAACTAAATCAGACGAGGAATTTATTAAGAAACTAAATGTATTAATTCAGGAAAATATTGCCGAGTCAGATTTTAATGTAGAAAATATGGCAGAACATTTTAATATGAGCAGGGCAAGTTTTTACAGAAAAGTTAAGGGTGTTCTTGATCTGACTCCAAATGAATACCTAAGGGTAGAGAGATTAAAAAAAGCTGCTTATCTTCTCAGAGAAGAAGATTATAAAGTAAACGAAGTTTGCT
>JAAYSU010000103.1 GCA_012523915.1 Clostridiales bacterium | reverse complement strand
TGGAGCCAAGAGAAGACGATAAAGAGATTGTAAAAATAATTATGAGATCAATAGAAGCTCTAAATAACGCTGTTAAAAGGTTGGGTGCTGAGGTTAACGATGAACAGTGGGATTACTTAAAAGTAGCAAAAAAATGTGAGAAGATAGCAAAAGAAAAATATCGAAGGTGTATACAAAAAATGATTGAAGAAGAGGAAATGAATCTTCTCGCATCAGTGATAAAACAGAGGGAACTATATAGAAGTATGAGGCATTTAGCTGAACAGGTTAACTTGGCAGCAGATATTGTGGGTAGGATTAAAGTAAAGATGATTTAGAATTCACTAGAGACTATATAAAATATAGTCTCTATATTTTATAAGTTTACACAGTGGTTGCAAGATGTTTAAAAGGGTATATTTCAAACAGTTGTTGTAGGACTCTAATGGCGCTGATAAGATATATTTATTGAAGGGAGTGATTGTATTGAACAATGATTTAGTTATTGAAGCAAGGAACAAGGCAGGAAACTATTTTAAAGAGGGCTACAATTGTGCAGAAGCAATCTTTTTAACATTTAGAGAGTATCTAGCGCCAGAAATGGATCCTGCTATGGTAAAGCTATTAACGGGTTTTGGAAACGGACTTGGTAAAGCAGGTTGCATGTGCGGGGCTTTAACTGGCTCAATTATGTCTTTAAACATGGTAAAAGGCAGGACCTCAAATGATGAGGATAGGATAGAAGCCTATAATCATTCACATGAGTTCCACGATCGCTTCGAAGAAAGGTTTGGAGCAAGCTGCTGCCGCATACTAAATACTCATCCTTTTGAGAGCAGGGAACATCTTACAACATGTTTAAAGATTACAGGCAACACGGCTAAGATCTTGATGGAGTATCTGCAGGAGAAAGGGCTTTTAAATGACTAGAAAATAAATATTATGACAAACTAAAATATGTAAAAAATTCATAAATCATATAATTATTATTGCATTTTCGAATATTGATGGCTATAATAATTATAAGAAAATTCGAAATACTGTATCGCATTGTGAAACGTTTTATGGAGGAAGTAAAATGGCCTTTAAAAGTGATATAGA
The DNA here is from genome assembly GCA_012523915.1 of Clostridiales bacterium. GTDB lineage: Bacteria > Bacillota > Clostridia > Peptostreptococcales > Anaerovoracaceae > JAAYHT01. The sequence continues at coordinate 15,568 of JAAYSU010000103.1, read as the reverse complement.
AATTGCCCATGAAGCAACACCTAAGGCAATACAAGAGATAGCAGATAAATTGTCGATTAAGGACGATTATGTTGAATGTTACGGGAAATATAAGGCTAAAATTGATTACAATATCTTAGATGAATATAAGGATAAAGAGGACGGAAAATTAATTTTAGTAACGGCTATTAATCCTACACCTGCAGGAGAGGGAAAGACTACAACCACTGTGGGTTTAGGGGATGCTTTGAGCAGACTTGGCAAGAACCCTATCATTGCCCTGAGAGAACCCTCACTAGGACCGGTATTTGGAATAAAGGGTGGGGCAGCAGGTGGCGGATATGCTCAAGTTATTCCTATGGAGGATATTAACCTTCACTTTACTGGTGATATTCATGCAGTAACCACTGCAAACAATCTGGTTGCAGCTCTTTTAGACAATCATATTCAGCAGGGCAACAGCCTGAGAATAGATAACAGAAGAATTATCTGGAAGAGATGTCTGGATATGAATGACAGACAATTAAGATTCGTAGTAAACGGCCTTGGCGGTAAGCCTAATGGAACGCCACGCGAGGACGGTTTTGATATCTCAGTTGCATCGGAAATTATGGCTGTACTTTGCCTTTCTAATGATTTAGATGACCTTAAGGAAAAGGTAGGAAGGATCATAGTTGCATATGATTTTGATGGAAATCCTGTAACTGTGGGAGACCTGAAGGGCCAGGGGGCAGTTGCAGCTTTATTAAAGGATGCTTTAAAGCCTAATTTAGTTCAGACCTTGGAAAATACTCCGGCCTTTATTCACGGAGGACCCTTTGCAAATATAGCTCATGGCTGCAACAGTATAATGGCAACTAAAATCGCACTTAAACTTGGGGACTATGTAGTGACAGAAGCTGGTTTTGGTGCTGATTTAGGGGCAGAAAAGTTCATTGACATCAAGTGTAGAATAAGCGGCTTAAAACCCGATGCAGTTGTTATCGTTGCTACGGCAAGGGCCTTGAAGCTACACGGAGGAGCTCTAAAGGATGATTTGAATAAGGAAAACATGGATGCCCTTGGAAAGGGTATTGAAAACTTGTTAAAACATGTTGAAAATGTCAACCAGGTATTTGGCCTTCCTGCAGTAGTAGCTATAAACAGGTTCCCAACAGATACAGAAAAGGAGCTTGAATACATTAAAGACAGATGTAAGGAATTAGGCGTAAATGCAATTCTTTCGGAAGTTTGGGCTAAGGGCGGAGAAGGTGGAATTGCTTTAGCAGAAGAAGTTGTCAGAGTTATAGAAGAAGAGGAAGGCAATTTTAAATATGCTTATGACGCCAATTTAACTATTAAAGAGAAGATAGAGATAATAGCAAAAAACATATACGGTGCTGACGGAGTCGATTATGTAGCAAATTCTTTAAAGCAGATTGAAGAGCTTGAAAGATTGGGCTACGCTAATCTACCCATATGTATGGCTAAGACACAATATTCTCTTTCCGATGATCCCAAGAAGCTCGGAAGACCTTCAAATTTCAGGATTGCAGTAAGAAACGTCAAGCCTTCAATTGGTGCCGGATTCCTAGTAGCTTTGACTGGAGATATTATGACTATGCCTGGACTTCCAAAGAAGCCAGCTGCAGAAGTTATCGATGTGGATAGAACCGGTAAGATTTACGGTCTGTTTTAGGAGATTGCCATGTTGTTGTTAAAAGGAAAACCAGTAGCGGATAAGATTCGTGAGAATATTTTATCCGCCGTAGAGGATTGTAAAGCTAAAGGACTTGATCTTCCCAAGCTTGCAATAATGAGGGCTGGTGAAGAACCGGACGATATAGCATATGAAAATAGAATCATAAAAAACTGTGATTCATTAGGTATTGAGGTTAAGACTGTAGTTGTTAATAGAGATATTGACATGGATGAATTTATGGATATCCTTTCGGAGCTTAATCAGGATCCAAAAATTCATGGGATATTAGTTTTCAGACCTCTACCTAAGCAGCTTGATCTGGATGTTATAAGCAGGGCGGTAAAGGCAGTAAAGGATATTGACTGCATGAACCCTATAAACATCCAAAAGGTCTTTGAAGGTGATACAAGCGGTATTTTACCCTGTACGCCTGAGGCCTGTATTGAAATATTAAAATACTATGGCTACGACTTGACCGGAAAAAATGTAGCTATTGTAAATAGGAGCATGGTATTAGGAAAACCGCTTTCTATGTTGTTTCTTTTGGAAAATTCTACTGTTACAATATGCCATTCTAAAACTAAAGACCTTCCTAAGGTTACTCGCAATGCCGATATAGTCGTTACAGGTGTAGGAAGAGCTAAATTCTTTGGAAATGAGTATTTTTCAGAGCAGAGCGTAGTGGTTGACGTAGGTATTAATTACGAAGATGGCGGTTTATGTGGAGACGTGGACTTTGATAGTGTGTCTGATAAAGTTAGTGCAATTACTCCTGTTCCCGGGGGTGTAGGCACTGTTACCTCGATGATCTTATTAAACAATGTCATTAAGGCTATGAAGTTACAGAAAAAGGGATAAAAATGACAAAGGAAAAATCAAATACAGTTAAATCTGTATTAAAGGCATTTGCAATAATAGAAGAACTAGATAAGGCCGGGGAACTCAGTATAGGTGAACTAAGTAAAAGACTTTCTATGGATAAGTCAACGGTTCACCGTCTGATAAATACAATTAAAGAAGCCGGCTATGTAAACCAGAATGAGGAAAATAGGAAGTATTCAAATAGCCTAAAGCTATTTGCTATAGGCAACAAGGTTGTCAAAAACACTGGAATTAAGAAGATTGCAAGGCCTTATCTTGAGTGCCTGGCGGATAAAAGCGGAGAGACTATTAACTTAGGTGTAAGGGTAGGCGCTAAAATTATCTATGTTGATAAGATAGAAAGCAGTTCTACTATAAGGGCGGGACTTGAAATAGGAATGACTGTGCCTACATATTGTTCAGGATTGGGAAAAGCGATACTAGCCTTTACTCCAGAAGAAACTTTAAATGAAGTCTTAGACGAAATTAATATTTTTAAAAAATATACTAAGAAAACCATAGAGAACAGAGCAGATTTCTTAAAAGAGTTGGAAGTGGTTAGAAAAAACGGCTATTCCATTGATGATGAAGAATATGTAGACGGGCTTATTTGCTTTGGCGTACCTGTGTTTGATTATCACGGAAATCCCGTTGCTGCTGTAAGCATATCCTTTCCAAAATACAGGTATGACGAATTAAAACATCGTGAAATGCATTCCAAGCTGCTACTAGAGACCTCCAACGAGATATCTAAGCAGCTTGGCTATAAGTCAGGGGATTATAATTTTTAATTTAAAAATACGGAGGTAAAAAAATGGCCAAAATTACTACATTAAAGTTACAAGAAATGAAAGAAAAAGGCGAAAAGATTAGCATGACTACGGCTTATGACTATCCTACAGCATTATTGGCAGAAAAGGCAGGGATTGAAATAATCCTAGTTGGAGACTCACTTATGATGGCAGTTTTGGGAGACGATTCTACCGTTTCCTGTACAATCGACCAGATGATATATCATATTAAACCAGTTGTCTTGGGTGCTCCAACACCACTTATTGTAGGAGACCTACCTTTCGGCTCCTATAACGAGTCTAAGGAGCAGGCAGTAAGAAATGCTACTAGACTTATGAAGGAAGGAAGATGTGATGTAATCAAGCTGGAAGGTGGAAAGGAAATTGCTGATACAGTTAAGGCTATAGTAGATGCAGGTGTTCCAGTAATGGGTCATATCGGTCTAACTCCTCAGACTGTATCAAAGCTCGGCGGATTTAGAGTTCAGGGTAAGGGCGACAAGGCTAAAGAGGTTTTAGAAGATGCCCTTGCTATACAGGAAGCTGGAGCATTCAGTATTGTTCTTGAATGCATACCTGATCAGCTTGGTAAATTAATTACTGAAAAGCTTACAATACCTACAATAGGAATTGGTGGAGGAAGGTATACAGACGGTCAAGTATTGGTATTCCATGATATGGTTGGTCTGTTTGACAAGTTTGTTCCCAAATTTGTTAAACAATATTTAAACCTTACTCCAGAGATTGTAAAGGCCTTAGAGACCTTTAAAGAAGAAGTTAAATCAGGTAAGTTCCCTGAAGAAAAGCACACTTTTGGTGGCGTAACCGAAGAAGAGTTAGAAAGATTATACTAATAACTCTTTATATGAGGTGGCAAAATGAAAATTGTAATTATAGGCGCCGGGGCTATGGGAAGCCTATATGGCGCCAGGCTTTCAACAGTCCCCACAAATGAAGTCTATCTTCTCGATGTATGGGAAGATCATGTAAATGCGATAAATGAAAGAGGGCTTTTGGTTCAAGAAGGAGAAGACTTTGTTAAATATGACAAGGTTAAGGCAAGCTCTGATGCTCAAAGCATTGGAGTGTGTGACCTTGCTATCATATTCGTCAAATCCACCCTAACCAGTATAGCGGTTAAGAGTAATAAGGCGGTATTTGGACCCGAAACTATGGCACTAACTCTACAAAATGGTCTTGGGAATATCGAGCTCATAAGCGAGGAAGTAAAAGAAGAGAATATCATAGCGGGGACTACTGCCCATGGTGCAACTATGCTTGGACCAGGAAAGATAAAACATGCCGGAGTAGGAAAAACCATAATAGGGGAACTCGATGGCAGTCGTTCTGAAAGAATAGAAAAATTAGCCCAAAACTTCAATGAGGCAATTCTTGAAACAGAAATATCAAGTAATGTGCTCGGATTGATTTGGGATAAACTGTTGGTTAATGTCGGGATAAATGCTCTAACGGGTATTACTGGATTGCATAACGGAGAATTGCTAAAGTATCCTGAAATAGAGGAGATATTGGAGGAGGCCGTAAAGGAAGGGGCCCAAGTTGCTAGAAAGAAAAACATAGAGCTGGGGTTCAAAGATCCGGTGGCTCATACTAAAGAGGTTTGTCGAGCTACAGCAGCTAACAAATCCTCCATGTTGCAGGACTTACTAAACCGTAAGCAGACAGAAATCGACATGATTAATGGCGCTATTGTCGAGGAAGGTAAACAAGTGGGAGTTGCTACCCCTGTCAATAGTGTTCTGACTAACTTGGTAAAGTTCTTTCAAAAGTATGAAGGGAAGTAGTTAAATGGTAGCAAAACTTAAATTTAATAAAGAAAAGTGCAAGGGCTGTGAACTGTGTGTAAGCGTATGTCCCAAGAAGATCTTAAAAATTGATGATAAAAATATTAATAAGATGGGCTATCACGTTATTACAGTAACAGACATGGATGCATGCACAAGCTGCGCCAACTGTGCACTTATGTGTCCTGATGGCGTAATATCAGTTTATAGGAAGAAGAAATAGAGGATCATTATGAGTGAAAAAGTATTAATGAAAGGTAATGAGGCATTTGCAGAAGCAGCAATACGGGGTGGATGTAGGCTATACTTTGGATACCCTATAACTCCTCAGAATGAAATACCTGAATATATGTCAAGAAAGCTTCACACGGTAGGAGGAGCTTTCGTACAGGCAGAAAGTGAATTGGCGGCTATCAATATGGCATATGGGGCTGCTACGACAGGAAAGCATGTATTCATATCTTCATCATCCCCTGGAATTGCTTTGATGCAAGAAGGTTTATCATTTCTAGCATCAGCACAAATCCCCCTAGTTATTCTTAACGTATCAAGGGGAGGTCCTGGGGTAGGAGGAATTCAACCCGGTCAGGCGGATTACCGTCAGGCAACAAAGGGTGGAGGGAATGGCGATTACCATATTCCTGTAATGGCACCTGCTACAGTTCAGGAGGCTGTTGATATAATTTACAATGCTGTTCCTATCGCTGATGAGTATCGTAATCCTGTGATGATTCTTGCAGACGGCATGCTTGGACAGATGATGGAACCTGTCATATTGCCCGAGCTAAAAGAAGCTTTAACCATTGAAGAAATTCGCAGGGCTAAACCATGGGCCTTGACAGGTCATGGCGATAAGAGAGAACGTAATGTGGTTAAATCTCTGCTATTAAAACCTGACGAATTAGAAGAGCACAATATAAACAACGAGAAGAAATATCAGAGGATGAGGGAGGAGCTTGTCAGATACGAAGCAGATAAGCTGGAAGGTGCTGAAGTGGTATTTGTAGCTTTTGGTACAATGTCACGAATAGTAGATGAAGCAATCGAAGAATTAAATCAAGCAGGTATAAGGGCTGGTATGATCAGACCTATTTCCTTGTGGCCCTTCCCAAATGAGGCTTTTGATAAGATAGATAAATCTACAAAGGTAGTTATTTCTGCTGAGCTATCATTAGGTCAGATGATGGAAGACGTAAAGGTGGCAGTAGAAGGTCGTTATCCAGTGGAGCTAATATACAGGACCGGGGGAATGGTTCCCACTCCATCAGAAATTGTAGAAAAGACAAAGAAAATCCTGGAGGTGGTGTAATGGATACTGTATTTGAATACACAAGAGGGATGCTTCCGGTAAATACGACCTACTGTCCTGGATGTACCCATGGGATAGCTCATAGGCTTGTTATGGAAGTGCTCGACGAGGAGAATTTATTGGGAGAAACGATTGGAGTAGCTCCCATTGGCTGCAGTATTCTATCCCATAACTATATGAATGTTGACATGTGCGAGTCAGCACATGGTAGGGCTCCTGCAGTAGCAACAGGTATCAGAAGGGCCATGCCTGATAAAACTGTATTTACTTACCAAGGTGACGGAGACCTGGCTTCTATAGGTGCTGGGGAAATTGTTCACGCAGCTCATAGGGGTGAAAACTTCACAACAATATTTATTAATAATGCTATATATGGAATGACTGGAGGACAGATGGCTCCTACAACCCTCATAGGTCAGAAAGCAACAACTGCAGTAGAAGGTAGGAAAAAGGAAGTTTCGGGTATGCCTTTACGCATTTCCGAGATGCTAGCCACAATCGACGGTGCTGTTTTCGTTGAAAGGGTCGCCTTAAACTCCCCAGCTAATGTAAGAAAGGCAAAGCGGGCAATTAAGAAGGCATTTTTGGTACAGCAAAAACGCCTAGGATTTTCGATTGTAGAAATCCTTTCCACATGCCCAACCAATTGGGGATTAACACCAGTAGACGCCCTAGAATGGTTGAAGGATAATATGATTCCATATTACCCACTTGGGAACTTTAAATGTCCTGAGGAGGTGAAGTAGATGGCCACGCATAAATTGATAATAGCTGGCTTTGGCGGTCAGGGGGTACTACTCACAGGACAGATAATTGCATATGCAGGGATGATGGAAGGAAAGGAAGTTACATGGATGCCTTCCTACGGCCCTGAGATGAGGGGTGGCACTGCCAACTGTACTGTAATAGTCTCTGATAAAAAGATAAGTTCGCCTGTCATTAACGAGGCCACTACAGTAGTTGCAATGAACCTACCATCCCTTGTTAAATTTGAAAGTATGGTTGAACCTGGTGGGAAAATATTTATAAACTCATCACTTATAGGGGAAAAACCCAAAAGGGATGATGTAGAAGTTTACAGCATAAAAGCTAATGAAATAGCAGCTGACCTTAATAATGCAAAGGTAGCTAACATGGTGATGCTAGGTGCTGTGGTAGATAAGACAGGCATTGTTAAGCGTGAAAGTGTTGAAAGGGTATTAGAAAAGTTATTTACTGGCAATAAAGCAGATCTTATAGCTTTGAATAAACAGGCCTTAAGGGCTTGGAATAAATAGCATTATTGAGGGGTTTACATATGGTGGAAATCAGAGAGAAATATAACCAAAAGCTGGTTGTTGCAGACCAGGCTGTAAAAGTTATAAAATCGGGTGATTCGATACATTACGGCATCTTCTGCGGTGTTGTACAAAAGCTAGATGAGGCCCTTGCAAAACGTGCTAAGGAACTTGAGGGTGTAAAGGTATATTTAACATTTTGGCCCTATAAAGATATTCCGGAGATTATAAAAGCGGATCCTTCTGGCGATCACTTTGACTATATGACTTTTCATATGAGTGGTGTTGAAAGAAGGATGAATGAGAAGAAACTTTGCTATCATGTTCCTATGCAGTATAGGGAAATCCCTAAGGTTTATACTGAATGCATTGGAAATATTGATGTTGCAATGCTTCAGGTTTCACCAATGGATAGGTTTGGTAACTTTAATATCGGACCACAGGTAGCAGAGAGCTGGGGCATTCTTAAGAGTGCAAAGAAAATAATTGTTGAAGTAAACCCTAATCAACCTGTTGTAGCAGGGATCCGCAATACCATACATATTGATGATGTAGACTTTGTTGTTGAAGGTGATGCAAATCCTCTTCCTACAATATCTTTAAAGGAGGCTTCTAAAGAGGAAAAGGAAATAGCATCCCAGGTAATAAAGCATATTGAAAACGGAAGTACCCTACAGCTTGGTATAGGCAGTTTGCCTAATTACATAGGAACTCTTATTTCTGAGTCAGAAATAGATGATCTAAGTATCCATTCTGAAATGTTTGTTGATGCTTTTTATCGCTTGTACCAGGCTGGTAAGATTACGGGTAACAAGAATCTGGATAAGGGGAAAATGGTATATTCCTTTGCATTTGGATTTCAAGAACTCTATGAGTTTTTAGATAATAACCCCTTAGCCTATGCTGCTCCAATAGATTATGTAAACTCTATAACTAATATTGCTAAAATTGACAAAATGGTTTCAATAAACAGTTTTCTGCAGGTTGATTTATTTGGACAGATTAATTCTGAATCTGTAGGGGTAAAACATATTAGTGGAACCGGCGGACAGCTGGACTTTGTCTTAGGATCCTTCTTGTCAAAAGGAGGAAAGAGCTTCCTGTGCTCTCCTTCTACGAGGTTAACTAAAGACGGTGAAAGGCAATCGACGATTTTACCTGTTCATAAGCAGGGTTCGATAGTTACCGTTCCTAGAAGTGCAGTGCATTATATCGCAACTGAGTATGGAATTGTTAATTTGAAAGGAAAGAGCATTAAGGAAAGAGCAAGGTTATTGATATCTATTGCCCATCCTGATTTTAGGGAGGAGCTTGAAAAGGAAGCTTTAAAGATGAAATTAATATAAATAAATATAGTTTATATACTGGCGAGTTGGTATGTATTGATAAATATATACCAATCTGTCGTATACAAAAATATAGAGAGATTATTGAAGGGGGGGTTAAGCTAGATTCATTATATCCGACATTGTTAACCGTTATATTAATTACATTGATTAAAAAAGGAGGTTGGGGATAGTTATGAAAAATCTCAAAATGAAAAGAATTCTAGTAGTTATCGCAATTATTGTAATGACTTCATCTGTAGTATTTGCTGCTCCAGTCTTGACAGATTCGGTCAATGTTGTTTTCCAAGGAAAGGATGTAGATTTTGCCCAGAAGAATGTCTATAAAGAAGAGGGCCATATTTATGTTCCTTTCCGTCAATTCTTTGAGTCAATAGGATATGATGTCGAATGGGACGCAGCTTCCAGTACTGCTGTAGCGAAAGATCCCTTAAGGATCTCTAACTCTGTAGATAGAGAGCAGAAGGTAGATGCTGCGCTATGGCAATTGTCAGCAGAAGCAAGAGCTTGCTTCATACAAGCATTCAATCTTGCAACGTTAAGGTTTGACCAGGCTTTAGAGGAATATCCTGATGTTGAAAATCTTGCAGTAATAGCTGATATTGACGATACATTGGTAGACGGTGTTATGTATACAGCTGATGTATTGCAAGATGGAGAATGGACAAATGAAGCATTTGGAAAATCTCTAGCCAGCGAAGCATGCAAACCCCTGCCAGGCGCTGTAGAATTCATGAACTATGTTGTTGATAATGGTGGTCATGTATTCTATGTTACAAACAGAGTTTCATCATTAAGAGAAGTGACATTTGAAGCAATGGAAGAACTGGGATTCCCAATGGTTGACGAGGATCATATCTTCATAAGGGAAGATGGAATGGCTTCCAGCAAGGAATCAAGGAGAAATGCTATCGAAAAGGATTATCAAGTAGTAATGATTCTTGGAGATAACCTAGAAGACTTTGCAGACCTATTCCCTGTAACTGAAGGTGTTCAGGCTAGAAGAGATGCTGTAGATGAGCTATATGATCTTTGGGGAGATAAATTCATCATATTCCCGAACGCTGTATATGGTGACTGGGAGAAAGCTGTATACAAATATGATAAGTCAAAGTCATTAGAAGAAAGAATGCAAGATAAAAAAGCAGTATTCGATTATTATAAATATACTAGATAGTTTCTAAAGCAATATTAAATAAATATTATTAAGGAGGAAAAGATGTCTGAAGAGCAAAAGGGCGTAAAATACGCCACATCGTTCCGTGAGCAGTTAACTGTTCGAGGAATGATAATTGGTGCCATCGGTGCTATAATCCTTACGATGAGCTCGATGTTCGTAGCATTGAAGCTCGGGGCTCTACCTTGGCCGATCATGTTCGTAGCTTTGGTATCCATGTTTGCGCTTAAAGCACTAGGCCGCACCAATATCAATGAAATTAACGTAACCCACACGGCAATGTCATCAGGTGCAATGGTAGCCGGAGGTTTGGCTTTTACAATTCCCGGAGCTTATATGTTGAATCCGGATGCCGATATTAATACGGTTGCACTATTCGTTATTACTCTTGGCGGAGTTATCTTGGGATTAATCTTTACCGCGCTAATAAGAAAATATTTCATAGTAACCAAGGAACTCCCTTACCCAATGGGTCAGGCTGCTGCTGAAACCTTAATAGTAGGTGACGAAGGTGGAAAGAAAGCCGGTACTCTATTTGCATCCCTAGGTCTTGCTGCCATTTTCACAGTACTTAGAGACTGGTTTGGAACCTTTGGCGGTGGAGTGGTCTGGTTCCAAAGAATGATGGGCTATGGTTCACTAGGCGGAATGTGGTTATCCCCCATGCTAGTTGCTGTAGGTTTTATCATTGGACCAGTATTCATCGGTGTATGGTTCCTAGGTGCGATCATTGGTGACTTTGGTATATTAATAGGCGGTCAGGCACTAGGCATCTTTGATGCTGCAACTGCAGCAAATATCAAGTCATCCCTAGGAATAGGTCTAATGGTTGGTACCGGTATTGGTATCATCATCAAGGGTATCCTTCCTAAAGCTAAGGAAATCTTCGGACCTATGTTCAGCAAATCTAACCTAGGACAAGGCGTTATACCACTAAGATGGGCTCCAATCGCTATGGTAATATTAGCCTTTTTATTCACAATACTAGCGGATATGGGAGCAGTAGCTTCAATTGTTACCATTATAGGTGTTTGGTTAGCTACAGCCATGTCAGCTCAGTGCGTAGGACAATCAGGTATCAACCCGATGGAGATCTTCGGTATAATCATACTCTTAGCTGCTAAGGCTGTATCAAGCATCGGCCACACTGAAGCATTCTTTGTTGCTGCTATCGTTGCTGTATCTTGCGGCTTAGTAGGTGACGTAATGAATGACTTTAAAGCGGGTCATGTATTAAATTCCGATCCTAAAGCTCAGTGGATTGGAGAGGCTGTTGGCGGAATAATAGGTGCTTTTGTTTCCGTCATAGTTCTGTTCGTCATCCTAAAAGCTTATGGTCCTGAAGCATTTGGCAATCCTGACATGTTCCCAGCTCCTCAAGCAGGTGCTGTAGCAGCTATGGTAGGAGGAATATCCCATGTTCCTGCCTTCGTAATAGGTTTAGTTGCTGCTGTAATACTTTACATAGTAAACTTCCCTGTTATGACTTTAGGTCTTGGTGTATATCTACCATTCTATCTGTCAGCAACAGCTTTCCTTGGGGGTTTGATAAGATTTATCGTTATGAAAGCTGCTCCTGGATATGAAGGAAGAGGTACAGGTCAGATAATTGCAGCTGGTCTCTTGGGTGGAGAAGCAGTTGTAGGTGTAATAATAGCGCTAATACAAGCTGTTATGATTATGCAGGCCTTGTAATTTACATACCCATTAATTAGGGCAGCAAATGCTGCCCTAATTTGTTAGAAGTTGGAGGTAGGCTATGAAAGAAGTAAAGATAACCGATATTAAAGGTATTAAAGTGGGAAGTGCCCAGGACATTAAAGGAGGAACAGGCTGTACTGTTATCCTATGTGAAGAGGGTGCTTTTGCTGGTGTAGATGTAAGGGGTGGTGGTCCTGCTACCAGAGAGACAGACCTATTAAAATCTGTCAATATGGTTGAGCAGATTCATGCCGTTATGTTATCAGGCGGGAGCGCCTACGGCTTGGATGCGGGATCCGGTGCTATGAAATTCTTAGAGGAAAAAGGCGTAGGCTTTGATGTAGGCGTGGGAGTTGTTCCCATAGTTTGCGGAGCGTCACTGTTTGATTTAGTAGTAGGGGATCCAAAATGCAGGCCAGATAAAGAAATGGGCTATCAAGCATGTCAGAATGCATCAACAGACAAGCCTCGGGAAGGAAATGTTGGTGCAGGTACAGGGGCTACTGTAGGTAAGTTCTTAGGTATTGATTACATGATGAAGAGTGGTCTTGGAACCTATGCCGTACAGATAGGTGACCTTATAGTCGGAGCTATTGTAGCTGTTAATGCCCTTGGTGATGTGGTTGATGTAGATACAGGTATGAGGTTGGCAGGCATACTTAATGAAGATAAAACTGCCTTATCGAATACTGAAGAAGTAATGTATGCTGAATATGCGGGAAATAGGAATGTTTTCAGTGGAAATACAACAATAGGTTGTATAGCAACTAATGCTAAACTTAGCAAGACTCAGTTAAATAAGCTTGCATCTATAGCTCACAATGGTTTTGCAAGAGCAATAAGGCCTGTTCACACCATGGCTGATGGTGATACAATATTTGCCTTAAGCACAGGTGAAATTGAGGTTATGCCTGATGCTATAGGAGCTCTAGCAACAGATGTTATGGCTAGGGCTATAAACAGGGCTGTATTACAGGCTGAACCTGCTTATGGTCTAAAGGCCGCAAGTGATTTTCTAAAATAGTAAGTTAGGGCCGGATATTTTTCCGGCCTAAGATTTTACATACCTGTTGCTTCCAAGTACTGTAGTACACCGGTTGCTGTGTAGTCTCCAAGCAATATTGTAAAAGTTGATATTCTATCGTATATATCCACATCTAGATCGAATTCTCCGGCTAAAATAGCAGTTGACTCTTCGAAGGTTAAGGATAAATATTGGTAGAGTAAATTTCTCCATTGTGCCGAATCCCAGAAAGGATTAATCTGTGCAAAAGCGTTAGCAAGTTCATCGGCGTTCTCGTATAAAAGGGTTGTGGTTTGATTCACTCCTTCAACATCTCCGTTTTTTTGTGCGTTGAATAGGTCTAACATATATATAATATGCATTGAGAGGGGTTGCACTAATATATCGGCATTTTCGCCGAAGATTACTCTAAGCTGATTTATGAACATTTCAGGAATGCTGTACAATCTATTAAAAACAGCATTTAAGTTGCCTAATCCTGTTATATCGGCGATAAACATTGATCTAGTCCATAAGGCGAATTCTCTCCAAATTGCTCTGAATGAATTTATTAGGTTCATTTCTCCGTGTGAAATTAATACATCTGGTGGCATATCTGTTGGCATTATTGTCTGCCTCCTTTTAGCTATATTAATTATATTATTAAAAAATTAAGCTATTTGTTCTATTATTTATTTGAAATAGTATAAAACTAAGTATAGAATGGATATAACGTGAGTAATAAGGAGGGGAATTTCATGATTAAATTAGCCGAACGTGGGATACATCACATTGGATTTGTAGTAGATGATTTTGAAGGTACTATCGAACACCTAAAGAGTTTTTACGGTGTTAAAGAATTTCAGATATATGATTTTAAGCCCAATAAAGCACATACACGTGGTGTTAAATTACCTGAATGTGAGTTAAAGATAGCCATGTGTAGCCTAGGGAAGGGAAATAAGGATACTATTGAGATAATAAACCCGGTAGTTGGTGAAAGTATTTTTAAGGAGTTTTTGGATAAGGGAAGCATAGGTTTTAATCACATTTGTTTCCCTGTAGATGATTTTGATGATAGCAGAAACTATTTCCTAAGCAGGGGTGCTGAAATAATTTTTGAAGTAGAGACAGAGGACGATATTATAGGGTTCAGGAGGGGTATGTTTGTTCACGATCCTGAACTTGATTTAATAATAGAGATTAAGGAAAACCCCTATTTCAGGAATAAATAGGGTATTAGAAAAATGAAAAGGTTATTAATTATTACCAGCATGGTAATATTACTTATGTTGCCTATAACTTCTTATGCTGATCTAGGTCCTAAGGATAGCCTGACTGTATATGTTTTAAATCCGCCTAGTGAAACATATTATTTAGATTTGCTTACTCAAAACACAAGTACATATAATAACTTTTATGATGGCGAACGAGAGAAATTTGACCAAGATATGCTGTCCCTACTGTACAGCTATGAGAATGAAGGTTGGAAGCCCGCACTGGTAGAGGGTACGGGTGTTCCTATGTGGGGGGATCTTATAGGAAAACCTAGCGAAAAGGGCCTTGTTCATAAATTTGGTTATGTTGGTTTGCCTGATACATATAGGATAATAATTGTTACTGAAAGTGGCAATGTATCGGTATCTGATATTCTTACAAGAAAGTCGCTGCAAAGTAGTGTAAGCTATGATTATTCCACAGGACACACGACTGTTCCAAACCTTTGGAACAGTTATTTAATTCAGTATTTTTCTACCCTTATCCCAACTTTAATTATTGAGGGTATCATACTCCTCTTGTTTGGTTTTAGGCTGAAAGAAAACCTAAAACCATTTATTCTTATAAATATAGTTACACAAATAATACTTACATTGACAGTAGGTTTATCATTAATCAGAAGTGGACCTATAACAGCATATTTATTCCAATTTCCAGTAGAAGTTATCATCCTTATTATCGAAACAGTAATATTTGCAAGGTATCTTAAAGGTAAGAGCGGAAAACGTAGAATTGCATATGGTATTGTAGCAAACCTAGCCAGCTGGGGATTTGGGTTCTTCTTTTTATCCCACCAGTTTATATTACTATCCAAAATTATGTAGCTTTCTATACATAAACATATTCCAGCCCACTTTCATATTATAGTATACACCCATCTATGGGGTAAAATTAATATGGAAGGGTTATGTTTATGAATAGATGTGATGATAGATTTGATAGGGATGAGAGGAAAATAAGGCGGGCTATTGAAGATATTAAAAAGGATATCAGAGATATTCGCAAGGGATTAGATGATATCTGCAGATGCAGGGTTTCTCATGGCGAGAGACAAGTAAAAGATGCAGTTTGTGATATAAAAGAAGCCTTATGCGATATTATTGAAGCTTTAAATGATATAGATTTTGATTGCAATAGAGACTGTTTAGAAGGAATTTGTAAGATCCGCAAAGGAATCAAGCAAATTCTAAAAGCTTTAGATGATATCTGCAGGGGTGGAAACGTATGTGAAATTGATAGGAAGATACGCGAAGGATTAAAGAATATTGAAGACGGTCTAAGGAAATTGCTTAGGTGCTTAGATGACATTTTAGACGACAGAAGAAGAGATCGTGATCGTGACAGAGATAGAGATCGCGAC
>JAAYSU010000102.1 GCA_012523915.1 Clostridiales bacterium | reverse complement strand
GCTTTGGAATATAAAAATATTTTTCAACTACTAATTTCAGTTGTCCTCTCGGCACAAACAACAGATATTAGTGTTAACAAAGTAACTCCTAAACTGTTTGAAAAATATCCAGATGCTGCATCTTTAGCGGCAGCGGATCAAAATGAAGTAGAAAATATATTAAAATCAATAGGGATGTATAAAAATAAGGCGAAAAATATAATCGCCTTAAGTAAAATATTAATCGAAGAATTTGATGGTCGAGTTCCCGATGATTATAACAAGCTAATAACTCTACCAGGGGTCGGGAGAAAAACCGCAAATGTGGTATTATCTGTCGGATTTGGACAAGCGCGGATTGCTGTTGACACCCATGTTTTCCGATTGTCAAACCGTATTGGTTTGACTAAAGAAAAAGACGTCTTAAAAACTGAATTGGCTCTTATGAAGGTTATACCTAAAGATCGCTGGATAAAGATGCATCATGCTTTAATCTGGCATGGACGTACAGTTTGCAATGCTAGAAAACCTAAATGTGAAGAATGTGGCATTGAGGATCTGTGTAAGAAGAATAATTTATAAGGAAATAGGATGGAAACACTAAAGATAAGAGATGTGACTCTGGGAGCAGGAATTCCTAAGATCTGTATTCCTATAGTTGGACATGATCTAGAATCAATAGTCGATGAAGCAAAGTCAATATT
This sequence comes from Clostridiales bacterium, assembly GCA_012523915.1. Lineage (GTDB taxonomy): Bacteria > Bacillota > Clostridia > Peptostreptococcales > Anaerovoracaceae > JAAYHT01. The sequence continues at coordinate 4,476 of JAAYSU010000102.1, read as the reverse complement.
AAAGTTTGATCCAGATTTCGTAGAGTGGCGGGCAGACTACTTTGAGCATGCAGAGAATGTGGAACTAGTAACAGAGATTTTAAAAAAGATAAGGGCAACCATTATAGAAACACCTTTGATCTTTACATTTCGAAATGAAATCGAGGGTGGAGTAAGGACGATTTCCGAAGATTATTATTTTCAATTAAATACAACTTTGGCATTGACCGGCAAGACCGACATAATTGATTTGGAGTTATCTCATAATGAACAGCACTTAAAGAATACAATTTTAAAAGCACACAAAGCAGGTGTAACGGTCATATTATCAAGCCATAATATAGACTGTACGCCTCCTAAGTCATATATAATTGATACTTTTAACAAAATGCAATCAATGGGGGCGGACATACCTAAGATTGCAGTTATGGCGAACAAGGTATCTGATGTTCTAACACTTTTGGATGCAACGAATACTATAAAAAATAGGTACGCTAAAGGACCATTTATAACCATTTCTATGGGAAATATAGGTTTATTAACAAGATTATGCGGAGAACTTTTTGGTTCTTCGATGACCTTTGCATCAGGCAGAGAAGCATCAGCACCTGGTCAAATCAATCCTGAAGATTTAAAGAAAATTTTATTAATTTTACACGAAAGGAGCAACAATGAAGGAGATAATTAAAACAAACAGTGCACCTGAAGCAGTTGGTGCCTATTCACAGGGAATAAAGTATAACGGGATGATTTTTACTTCCGGCCAGATTCCTATTGATCCAAAAACCGGACAAGTTGTAACGGGTGATATCGTAGCACAGGCAAAACAGAGTATGGAAAATGTCAAGGCTATTGTCGAGGCAGGGGGCTTGACAATGAACGATGTGATTAAAGTTACAATATTGCTTGCTGATATTAACGATTTTGCGGCTGTAAATGAAGTGTATCAGAGCTTTTTTGAAGAAGGTAATTATCCAGCCAGATCATGTTTTGCTGTTAGAGACTTACCTAAGGGTGTAGGAATAGAGATTGAAGCAATAGCCGGTTAGATATGATGAAGAAAAACAGGTCAAGGTTCAAGAGGAAATATCATATTGTTATATTAGCAGTGATAATTATACTGTTACTTGTTCCATTTATCATTAATGGTTATGTTATCAATTATTCGAAAGACTATATTATCGAAAGGGATGAGGCTGAACAGATTGAAGCAGACTGCATCCTTGTTTTAGGAGCAGGCTTAAAGACTGATGGCACACCTAATTACATGTTAAGGGACAGATTAGATACCGGTATAGATTTATACCTTAAAGGCTCAGCTCCAAAATTGTTATTAAGCGGAGATAATGGACATAAAGGCTATGATGAAGTTAATGCGATGAAAAGATATGTTTTAGATTCTTCCATATCATCCGACGATATATTCATGGATCATGCTGGGTTTTCAACTTATGAGTCAATGTATAGGGCAAGGACTGTTTTCGATGTACAAAAAGTTATTATAGTTACGCAGGAATATCATTTATATAGATCACTATACATTGCAAGAAAGCTAGGTCTAGACGCATACGGAGTGGAAGCTAAGCCTTACACTTACGTAGGCCAGAGCATGAGAGAGTTCAGGGAGATCCTAGCAAGAAACAAAGATTTTTTTAAGACTATTTTCAAACCTAAACCAAGCTTATTAGGCGATGTTATTCCTATTAGTGGCGACGGAATACTAAGCCATGATTAATAAAAAAGGGGGAACAGAATGAGTAATTGGAAATGTGTAAAATGTGGAAATGATAGTTATGAAACAGATCGTTTTCAAGCTACTGGCGGAAACTTTGCTAAATTATTTGATGTGCAGAATAAACGTTTTTCTACTGTTTCTTGTACAAAATGCGGGTATACTGAAATTTACAGAGCAGATCCGGATAAACTAATGGATGTACTTGATTTTTTAATTGGTTCGTAGCATACAAAAATGGGGTTTTTCTAAAGCCCCATTTTTTTATACCTAATAAATCTTTAACGGCTTCTATCACCAGTTTCATTCCTCCTAATACTTTAGACGGAGGCATGAAAACAAGCCACGGTGATAATAAGATTATCATGGAGCAACACAGGATTCCTAAAAAAATATTGGCCGACACAAAGCGACAAACTAAGTCATTGCAATGTTTTCCGACCAATGTTAGAATAAGACAAGCTATACGTTTCGCTTATATATCCGGCAGTTAATCTAATAATAATTATAAAATTCGATACATAAAAGACAAAGAATAAGATACGATCTTCGGGCGGTTATTTTTGTTCTTTGTCTTTTATATTTCATGCACTTCTAACGGCAAGCATTGAGAGATACGGAAGCCCATTTGTAAGGAACTATTTAGGAGGAGGTGAAGAAGGTTTTCTCGTTGCAGGCATGTTCTGCAGTCATAAGATGTTCTGTTTAGCTACTAAAAAGAAAAGGAGGGCAAAAAATGACTCGATCTAAACCTTTAAGCAGGCTCATAGTGATCTTCTTAGTATTTACTTTAATTTTCTCTATGAGCGTACCTGTCTTTGGGGGAAATGAGAATCCAGATGGCAATATGCCGGGCATAGAAAATTCACAGTACGAGGAAACCGGCAAATTCGAAGAAGATACGTCTGTTGAGCCGAATGTAGATCCGTCCGAGCAGGATGAATCGGAAATCATTGACGTTGCTGAAGGAGAGTCTTTGGAAGAAGAACTCATATTGTTGGCTAATGATATTGCTCCTGCTAGCATAACAATTAAGCGCGTCGAGGTTTTAAATGGCGGTGAACACCAGGTCTTGTGGCGCAACGCTGAAAAGTGGAACATAAGCCGTTACACCGTCTATAAGGGCGACGATCCTGTTCTGGGTGGGGAAGACCATGACCCAGACAGGTACTACACGACGGCTCGCATGGTCAACATGCAGGATCCCAGGGCTTTCTTCCTGGAAATCACCATCCCCAAAGGGGATTATACTGGTATCGGGGAAGAAGTCGGACAGTTTAATCCTGAAAATGTCACTTTTAGCTACAGCCCCAACGGTTGGAATCCGATCATAGGGACAAGGACGGCTGGAACTAGCAATCTGCCGAACGCTCGGACCGGAGTAATGGACGCCAGAATTGAAGGCGATTCTATTATCATTGACGCGATCGTTTCGTTCGATGGGATAGGCCGGCAAACCAGAGCTGAAATCAACAGGCCTTATCTACCGTATTACGATAACGGGAGACCAAACGCATCCGTTTGGGCCAGGATCGGTGAATGGCCTTTATCCGTCCTTTACGACGGAAATGAAATAGCCAGTATGCAGCTTCGGACAGCCATGAGCGACTCACACCAAAGATGGGCAGAGATGGACGCCTGGGCAAAAGACTATATTGATACATACGGGCCCCAGGGCGGCACAGAATATGGAGATAAGGGCAGATATTTGATGGTTGAATCCATGGGCAAATCTGCCGAGGGACGCGATATCTGGGCGGTGGTCATTTCCGATTCCAAGGCTTCGGTAGACTACCATCTGAACACGACCGTACCCCTTATGAACACAGATCCTGCCTTGATGCGAAGCCAACTTCAGGACGATACTTTCAATCACAGGGGCGTGCTTATGTTCAACGCCATACACGGCAATGAGGTTCAGGCCAACGGCCTGCTTCCTGACATTAGGGATCGTCTGATGAACGAAGACACTGTGACCTTCGGGGTGAGGGATAAGGCGGCCACCCAGCGGGTGCTGCCCACATCAAACACCAACTCAGGGGGCACCCGATTAGGTGATGGCGTTGGGCGTAGCGATCAGATCACCACGGTGGAACTTGACGTGGACGAGTTCTTGGACAATTATATCGTTGTTTTGTTGCTTTGGAGCAACCCTGACGGTAACGAAAGACCCCAGAGGACGAACATCTTTGGGCAGGATCCGAACCGTGACGGCGGAATTTTCGCATTTCCGGAGACCAGAGCAACAGTCAAGTGTCTGACCAAGTGGGACCCCATATATTTTGCTGAATTTCATGATGATGTTAGTACTTTCCAAATCGACGGATGCACCCCACCGACGGAGGCAAGCCTTGAGGCGGACCTGATCGACAACTATATGGTAAAGCTCCTTGATGCCGTTGGATATGGTGCCCTTGGGAACAGTTTTACCAACTTTAGCATACCGACCAGAGACATGGTTTCAGATTGGGATGCCGGTGCTCTGCTTTATTCAGCCTCAATAGCAATGATGAACGGCTCGCTTGGAAGCACATGGGAATTCCCCATGAACAACCAGGATGCCATAGACTCTGGTCTATCAGGTATATTCAACCTCATGAACTACATGCTCGAAGATCGTGATGGGCTTTACGACAACAAATTAGAGTACAAAGTGCGCGGTGTGGAGAACATTGATGCCAAGGATAAAGTCGATCCCCTTCTTACAAGTGTTCACTGGCTCCTTGAAGAAGTAAGGGACCAGGTAAGTTTTGATATGAATCCTG
>JAAYSU010000101.1 GCA_012523915.1 Clostridiales bacterium | reverse complement strand
TAATAATATTACTATAATTATTAATATGGCAAGGGAGATCCCCCTACCATAAACATCCATTATCATAGAAAAGGTTATCTTTTTTTCTAAATTCGATGCTTCATCAATTATCATTTTATGCATTCGATCAGGATCAATTGAGCTAATAGATTTATTGATGATAGTATGTAAAACTTCATCATAATTTAAAAAACCTATACAATACTCTCTTCTTTCTTTCTCTTGCGGAATTGTAACCATATTTTCATAATTATTTATTAAAGAATAGTATGCTACTGAATATGAATTGCCATAGCCATAGTCAGCTGTTCCTTTTTCAACAGCGTTCATACTTTCCTCTCTGGTGTTGAAATAAATCGTATTCTCCTCTTTAATACCAGCAGGAAGGGTACCCCTAGACACTCCAGCATATATTTTATCCTCAAGATTGTCTGGGTTTACTGACATATTTAAATAAAGGATTGTTTGTGTTTCTAAAAAAGGAGTTGATAATACCATGTTATCTGGTGCGTAATTAGATGGAAATCCATAGACAATATCGGAGTTGCTATCAAGCACATCTTCTACGCTGGGATATAACTCATATTCAAAGACAAGCCCTGTCATATCTGATATTTCATCCATCACACGCTTAAATATACCTTGTATTTCTCCGCTTGCATTTCTAAATGAAAGAGGTGCTACCCTTTCTATTGATGCGGCTTTTATTACACCGCAATTTTTAATATATTCCTTCTCTTCCTCTGTCAAAGACCATTCAGCTTTTGCAGGTACAGTATTACTAAGTACAGTTACTACAAAAATGGTAATGAACAACAGCAACTTTTTTTTCATATATCCCCCTTAAAAGGCACCTTCCTGAATTGCTTATAAACTACTGTTCATCAAAAATTTTATTGCAGCTAAATCAGAGATTGGTTTAGCTATTAAATACCCTTGTATTTTATCACAACCATTTTTCTTTTAGATACTGTCTTTGTTCTTCATACTCAACTCCTTCTGCAATTACTTTATGGCGTAATTTATGTGCCATTGATATAATATCACCGGTTATCGCATCCTCTGGATCAAGAACCATTAATCTATCAATAAACTGCTTATCTATTTTGACACAATTTACATTTAATTCTCGCTCTCTAGCAAAAGAAGAATACCCTGTTCCAAAATCATCTATAGATATGGTAATGCCGAAATCCATAAGTTTTCCTAAAATACTATTTATCTCAAGGTAGTTAGAGGCAAACATTGTTTCTGTGATTTCAAAGGCTACATTCTTTGGGTTTATCTTTAAATTATTAATCATATCAACAACACTTTTTATAAAATCGCTTCTCAGCATTTGAATAGGTGATATATTAATTGATACAAAAATCTCGCTGTAGCCCCTTTTCTCCAATTCCTTTAAGAAGCAAAGTGCTTTTTTCATAATCTTTTTACCTACAGGATCTATAAGTTTTGTCTTTTCAGATATAGGAATGAATTCTAAAGGTGCTAGTCGGCCAAGTTTATCGCTATTCAACCTTGCTAAAGCCTCAAATCCCGCTATTTTATTTGTCCTAAGATCTAAGATGGGTTGATATTCTAAAAATAAGCCCCCATCGTTTGGATCTGTAACAACTCTGCTGAGTTCATTTTTGATGATTTCTTCACGGATTATCTCAAGACCCATGCGTTTATCGTAATAACAGACTTTAAATTCCCTATCATATTGCTCTATCGCTCTTTCAGATGCAATCAAAAGGTTTCTTAAAATTTGATCTACATTCATGTCAAGATATTTATTTAATTCAATAGCTCCAATTCCTCCCGTAACCCTTCTTTCTAGCAATTCGCTTAATTTATGTATTAGCTCATCACAGAATAAATCAATTTCATATTTATTTTTGTAATCTTTTAAATAAAATAGAAAGCGATTGTCATAAGTATAAAATAGCTCAATATTGTCACTACAAAATGATTTAAGCCCTTCAGTTAAACTAACTTTTAAATCCTGGGTATACTGGAAGCCATAGATAGTAGCTAAAGATGGCAAGCCACTAAGATTCAACCCTACAATAGCTCTTTTACCTTGAAAGCCATCCCTTAGATCTTTCTTTAATAGATTAACAAAATAGTTTCGATTATGTAGACCTGTCCAGTTGTCATGTTCGCTGATATACCTGAGGTGGTTTTCCATTTCTTTACGATCTGTTATATCAAGAAGGATTCCTTCAATTGAATTGAGACAATCTTCTTCATTGAAGATTCCTTGTGCAATTTCTAGAACCCATTTGCGCTCGCCGCTTGCCG
>JAAYSU010000238.1 GCA_012523915.1 Clostridiales bacterium | reverse complement strand
TATAGGGCTCTTCTTTTGCACTTAAAGGACTGCTTTTGAGAACGAATGCAGGCCGCAAGGTGTAAAGTTAAAAATAGGCTTTATATGCCTGCTTCTTCCCATCTCGTATTAGAAAAACTTCTTTATTGTATTTGATACTCTAAAATTGGTCCAATAATTTAACTATTATAGTTGAATTCTGGTCCACTATTTAAATTTTACATTCATCATGTAAAATAGCATGATGGAGGTGTTAAGGAGTGAAAAATATAATGGACAAACATTCAATTATCAAACTAAAAATGGAAGGTGAATCTAATAGGTCAGTTGCAAAGTTATTAAATATTAATCGTAAAACGGTTAGTCGGTATTGGAATGAATATTTGAATCACCAAAAGGAACTTCAAAATCCTAATAGTGACATTGCAGAAGTACAAGAAAAAATAGTATCTGCACCAAAATATGACTCATCTAATCGTAAAGCTAGAAAATATACTAAGGAAATCGATATAGCTCTTGCAGAAATATTATTTGGAGAACGTAAAAAAGATACAATTTTAGGTACCCATAAGCAAAGCTTAACCGGACAGCAAATCCATAAAATGCTTGTCGATCAAGGTTTTGACATTAGCTATTGTACTATCATAAACAAAATAAGAGAAAAGAATAAAAAAGCCAAAGAGTGCTTCATTAAGCAATCATATAATTATGGTGAACGCTTAGAGTATGACTTTGGTGAAGTAAAGCTCTTAATTAACGGATCCCTTGGTACATATCATATGGCAGTTATTTCATCTCCAGCGGGAGATTTCAGATGGGCATATCTTTATAGAAATCAGAAAAAGGAAGCATTTTTAGACTCGCATGTAAAGTTTTTTGAAATGGTCGGAGGTGTATATAAAGAAGTAACCTATGACAATATGAAGAATGTGGTTACAAAGTTTATCGGGAAAAATCAAAAGGAACTCAATGAAGATCTCTTAAAGCTTTCTATTTACTATGGTTTCAATATTAATGTAACAAACTGTTTTAGCGGTAATGAAAAAGGCCATGTAGAGGGCAGTGTTAAAATAATCCGTAGCTATGTTTTTGCAAATAAATATGAATTTCCAAGTCTAGAACATGCTCAAATCTATTTGCACAGCCAATTATTAAAGTTAAATGAGAATAGTAAAATGGATGAAGAAAAGTTGCACCTTCTACCATATAAACCCAAACTAGAACTTGCTAATATTAGCCTTAATAAAGTCAATAAATATAGCTTTGTTCAAGTTGAAAACAACTTTTACTCTGTTCCTGAATATTTGGTAGGGATGCAAGTAAGCGTCAAATCATATTTTGATAGAATCATGATCTATTCAAACAATAATAAGGTCTGTGAACATAAAAAAATAGATGGTTCTAACGAAACAAGTATTGATATCACACACTACCTAAACTCATTTCTAAGGAAACCTGGAGCCCTTAAAAACTCAGTCGCTCTGAAAAGCATCCCTCAACTTAAAACCATCTATGATGAATATTTTAATACAAATCCAAAGAAATTTATAGAGATTTTAGTTGATAATAATGAAAAGAATATAGATGAATTAATAGATATATTCAAAAGATATACTAAGACTAAGTCATTGCCGACAGACAGTGTAGGAGTAGGGACTAATTTAAACAACGCTGCAAGGCATCAATTGTCCCAATACGCAATGCTTTCATATAGAAAGGATGGGACATCCTATGCAAATTAAAGAAATAGCCACGGAACTCAAACTACCTTATATAAAAAATAATTATCAAAACCTAATAAACCAAGCGAATCAAACATCTATGGCATATGATGAATTTTTGCTAGGGATACTAGAAAATGAATATGAACTAAGAAAATCTAACAGTGTTGCAAGAAGGCTAAGAAATGCAAGATTTCCAATGAAAAAGTATTTAGAGGATTTTGATCAAAGCAAATATATAGTAGAAATCAGGAATAAATTTAAGGATATAGAGACGTTACAATTCATTGATAACAAAGAAAATATAATACTAATAGGATCGTCCGGCGCGGGAAAAACTCATTACTCAATAGGTCTTGGCATAAAAGCATGTCTAAACGGAAAAAGTGTTTTGTTTAAATCAGTTCCTAATCTGATTATTGAACTAAAAGAAGCAATGAGTATGAGTCAACTTACTTCTTACAAAAGGAAATTTGCAACATATGACCTCGTTGTCCTAGATGAACTTGGATACGTTTCTTTTGATAAGGCTGGATGCGAGATATTGTTTAATTTATTATCAGAACGTAATGATAAAGGTTCAATAATAATTACAACCAATCTTAATTTTGATCGTTGGGAAGAAATATTTAAGGATGCTATGTTAACAGGGGCTATGGTGGATAGGTTGGCTCACAAAGCACATATTATTGAACTTGCTAGAGAAAACAGTCATAGGTTTGAAGAAACAATAGAATGGTTAAAAGCTAAGCAATAGTGGACCAGTTTTCAATTATAACAGTGGACCGATTTTGGCTTGACAAATACAGGTGGTTTTCCATTTCTTTACGATCTGTTATATCAAGAAGGATTCCTTCAATTGAATTGAGACAATCTTCTTCATTGAAGATTCCTTGTGCAATTTCTAGAACCCATTTGCGCTCGCCGCTTGCCG
>JAAYSU010000100.1 GCA_012523915.1 Clostridiales bacterium | reverse complement strand
TTTCAGAACCTGTCTCTCAGGCTACCCTGCGTATAGTAAAGGTGTTCTGGAGCCTGGATTATGCCCTTGCCTATGCTAGACATTTCCCGGCTATTAACTGGCTGTTAAGCTACTCACTCTATATAGATAGGCTATCTAAATGGTATGAGGAGAATGTGAGCAAGGAGTTTCCTGCTATGCGCAGTGAAACTATGAAGCTGCTTCAGGAAGAAGCTGAACTACAGGAAATTGTACAGCTGGTAGGTGTGGATGCACTGTCTGCTGAGGATAGGTTGAAGCTGGAAGCTTGTAAATCAATTCGTGAGGACTACCTGCACCAAAACGCCTTCCATGATATAGATACTTATTCTTCATTGAATAAACAATATAAAATGCTAAGACTAATCCTTGAATATTACAGACAGGGCATGGCCGCATTGAAAGCGGGAGCTGACTTTAACGAACTTGCCAAACTGCCTGTAAGAGAGACGATAGGAAGATTTAAATATACCGAAGAAAAGGATATAGATGAAAGATACGAACAGGTCTTAGGTGAACTAGCTGATTGCATTCAGAAGCTTGTAAACAAGGGAGGTGCGCAGGATGATTAAAGAATACAGGACAATCTCTGAAGTTGCCGGCCCTCTCATGCTTGTTCGCGGAGTAGAAAATGTTACTTACGATGAACTGGGTGAGATTGAGCTTCAAAACGGAGAAATTAGACAGTGTAAGGTGCTTGAAATTAATGGTACCAATGCATTAGTGCAGCTTTTTGAAAGCGCAGCAGGTATTAACCTGGCAGATAGTAAGGTACGTTTTTTAGGCAGAGGGATTGAGCTTGCAGTATCAGAAGATATGCTGGGTAGAGTTTTCGACGGACTCGGTAGGCCTAAGGATGGAGGGCCTGAAATCATCCCTGAAAAGAGACTGGATGTAAACGGACTTCCGATGAATCCGGCTGCTCGTGACTATCCTGCTGAATTTATACAGACGGGCGTATCAGCAATAGACGGATTGAACACACTTGTAAGGGGACAGAAGCTGCCGATCTTTTCGGGCTCTGGTCTTCCCCATGCTGAGCTTGCAGCGCAGATTGCCCGCCAGGCCAAGGTTCTTGGCTCTGAGAGTAACTTTGCTGTAGTATTTGCAGCCATGGGTATCACTTATGAAGAGGCAGATTTCTTCATATCTGACTTTAAGAGAACGGGGGCAATTGACCGTACCGTACTCTTTACAAACCTGGCTAATGACCCTCCGATTGAGCGTATTTCAACACCCCGTATTGCGCTTACTGCTGCTGAATATCTTGCCTTTGACAAAGGCATGCATGTACTTGTAATACTAACTGATATTACCAACTACGCAGAGGCCCTGCGTGAAGTATCAGCTGCTAGAAAGGAAGTTCCGGGAAGAAGAGGATACCCGGGTTACCTATACACTGACCTTGCGACTATATATGAAAGGGCAGGTAGGAAGAAAGAGCATGATGGTTCGATCACCCTTATACCCATACTTACAATGCCTGAGGATGACAAGACCCATCCTATCCCTGACCTCACAGGCTATATTACTGAAGGGCAGATCATACTATCACGTGAGCTTCACCGTAAGGGAGTAGCACCTCCTATCGATGTTCTGCCTTCACTTTCCCGTTTAAAGGATAAAGGGATAGGCAAGGGTAAGACAAGGGAAGATCATTCGGATACAATGAATCAGCTCTTTGCGGCATATTCCCGGGGTAAAGAAGCTAAGGAATTGATGGCTATCCTGGGTGAGGCAGCTCTATCAGATACAGATTTGCTATATGCTGAATTTGCCGATGCATTTGAAAATCAATATGTATCACAGGGTTATGAAACCAACAGAAGTATTGAAGAAACTCTAGACTTGGGTTGGGAGCTACTTAAGATAATGCCTCGCAGCGAACTCAAGCGTGTTAGGGATGAGTATTTGGATAAGTATTACCCTAAAACTGACGAGTGCGAATAGAAGAGGGGGTGACTGGTAATGGCCAGAATGAACGTAAACCCGACCAGGATGGTGCTTACCACTCTCAAAAGGAAGCTGGTTGTTGCTATTCGCGGACATAAACTTATGAAGGATAAAAGAGACGAACTCATGAAGCGCTTCTTAAACCTAGCAAGGGAAAACAAGGTCCTGCGTGAAGAGGTTGAGAGGATGCTTAAGGAGGTCTATCAGAATTTTGCGATAGCAAATGCGGTAATGTCCTCTGAGATGATGGAGGAAGCCTTAATGTACCCTAAACAAGGCGTATCAATTTCTCTGGACAGGAAGAATGTGATGAGTGTGGATGTTCCTGTATTTAACTTTGAAACAGAGACAGATGACGAAAGCGATATCTATCCATATGGCTTTGCTACTACATCGGGAGAATTGGATAGTGCCATTTCAAGGCTCAATGAGGTTTTTCCCGTTATGCTTAAATTAGCGGCTATGGAAAAGGAAGCAAGCCTCTTGGCACAGGAGATAGAAAAGACTAGAAGAAGGGTCAATGCCTTGGAATATATTATGATTCCAAGACTGGAAGAGACTATCAGGTACATCAAAATGAAGCTTGATGAGAATGAAAGAGGAAACCAGACCCGATTGATGAAGGTTAAGGACATGATGATTGAAGAGGCTATCATGGAGAAGCAGAAGTTTAATTCGGAATGTCTGGAGGAGTTTAAAGCCACAGAGCATTAAGGGTTGACAATGGCAATATATTTTGACAAAGGAAGCAGTAATTACAAATTGCTTCCTTTATTTAGCAAAAAAATTAATAAATTTTAAAATATCCTTTACAAGTCTATAAATAAGTTGCATAATGTTATTTGTCGGAGCTAAAAATTCCTACATATATATATATATCATTTTAAAAGGCGATGTGGTATGATGGTAAAAAGTGAGCTAAAGGCTTTTTTAAGCCCAATAATTAAAAGCGGAATTATTCTAACAGCTCTATGCCAAATAGCTTCGCTGATAGTAATTGGATGGAATCCTCATTTTCTATATGGAATTGTTTTGGGTGCCTGCATTTCTATAGTTAATTTAAACTTTCTCTCTTTCACTGTAATGATGACTTTAAACGGCAGGTTTGGACCCTTTGTTTCTGTAACCGGTTACATTGCACGCTTGTTGATTTATGGGGGTGCATTCTTTGTATCGTATAATACGAGCTTAATCAGCGGGATTGCAACCATAATTGGATATATTATATTTAAAGTGGCAATATATTATAGCTATGGTTTTAAACCTGGATTTGCAAGTAGAAGCTATAAGGATGTAAAGCTTAATGACCTAGATAAGGATGAATGGTCTAAGAGAAAGAAAAAAAGGGAGGGGTAAAGGATGCATTCAACGGAGCATTTAGGACCACGAAAGATAATTGGCTTTCTAGATGGAAGCATATTTATTACAGAGACCGTAATACTTGCCGTTGCAATAGCGGCTGTAATGATTGTCTTTGCCCTGCTATCTACAAGAAAGCTCAAGTATGAGCCGAAAGGTCTTCAATTAATAGCAGAGATTATTGTAGAGTTTGTTTATAATCTTACAGCAAAGACTATGGGGGAAAAGAATATAAAGTATGCACCTTATATAGGGACCCTCTTTATCTTTTTAATAATTGGTAACTCGTTAGGATTTATTGGTTTTAGGCCGGTCACGGCTGATATAAATACCGCTTTTGCATTATCGATTATAACTTTCATGATGATTCAAGCTGCGTCTATTAAAAATCGTGGTATAGGCGGTCATATAAAGCACTATGGAGAGCCCTACCCCTTCATGTATCCTATAAAGATACTAGAGGATGTGGCATTTCCCTTATCCCTTGCCTTCCGTTTATTTGGAAACATTACAGGTGGAATGATCATAATGGCATTGGCCTTTAATGGCCTGGGGGCTATAAGCAGCAAAATAGGAACCAGTATTCCGATTTTACAGTTCCTGCTTCCGCTGCCCTTAAACCTGTTTTTCGATGCTTTTCATGCGTTACTGCAAGCATTTATATTCACTATGTTAACAATGGCATTTGTAAGTATGGCCACAATAGGCCAAGATAATGAATAATTTGAGGAGGAGAATTTATGAATTTAGTAACACCAGAAGCATTTGTGCTTGGATTATCCGCTATAGGAGCCGCCTTTACGATGGTTGCAGCTTTAGGAATTGGAATTGGACAAGGACTTATTGGAATGAAGGGCGTAGAAGGTGTTGCAAGACAACCTGAGGCTAAATCTGATATTTTACAGACCATGCTTGTTGGTCAGGCGGTTACTGAGACTACAGGAATTTTTGCCTTCATAATAAGTATCGTTCTTCTGTTTGCTAATCCTTTCATAGGAATGCTTTAGTAGATAAGCTGCCTTCGGGCAGAAAAGTGAGGTGTAGCAATTGGATATATATACAGGTTTAATTGAATTTAACTGGACACTGATCTTTATGTGGTTGACCATTCTTGTCCTTTATTTTGTTATGAAGCATTTCTTCTTCGAAAAGATTCATAATTTCATGCAGGAAAGGTCAAACAGGATTAAGAGGTCCTTTGATGAAGCCGAGGAACTTAACCTTAAGGCAGAAGAGACTTTGAGCACCTACAATAAGAAGATCGAGGATATAGAAGCAGAGGGAAGAGAAATTATTAAAAAGGCTAAGCTTCAAGCTGATATACAGGCTAAGAATATAATTAGGGAGGCTAATGAAAGGGCTTCCGAAATTATCAAGCAAGCTGAAATGGATATTGAGAAGGAAAAATTACAAGCTATTAGTGAAATGAGATCACAGATCGCAAGCTTGGCAGTTTTAGCTGCAGAAAAGCTTTTGGAGCAGCAGCTTGAAACCTACGGGCAGGATGAACTGATTGATCGAATTATAAAAGAGGCAGGTAGCTCAGCATGGCGGAATTAACAAAAGAATTGGATTTAGGGAAGGCTCTGTTAAGGGTTGCCCAGGATGCAAAGAAGACAGATCAGATTTTGATGGAAGCCGAACAGATTGTAGAAACCTTTGATAGGGAAGGAGTTTTCTACAGGTTTTTCTGCTCTCCATCTGTTTCTAATGAAGAAAAGAAATCTGTATTGCGTCAAATTTATGAAGGACAGATTGAACCAGAGCTATTAAGCTTTTTAATGACATTGATAGATAGGAACAGTGAGAACCTTTTTAAAGAGGTTGTACGAAACTACCGCATTCTTTTAGATGAGAGCCAAGGGGTATCAACAGGTATAGTATATTCTGTGGTGCCTCTATCAGAAGAAAGATTAGAGGCGCTTAAGAATAAGCTGGAGGTACACCTTACTAAGAAGGTTAAGCTGTTAAATCGGATAGATAATACCTTAATTGGTGGTATTCGCATATTTATCGATGGGCAGCTCATCGATGCATCTATAAAAAAGCGTCTTGAAGATCTAACAGAAAGGCTTAAGACCTCTGATGACAAAGCGCAAGATGAATCACCGGATTCGCTTACTAAGGCCATAGAAGAGGAGATAAGCGAATACAAAAACGAACTAGGTCTAACATATTACGGAACAGTAACTCAGGTCGGTGATGGTAT
>JAAYSU010000099.1 GCA_012523915.1 Clostridiales bacterium | reverse complement strand
TGGAACATCTTTTTCTTTTGTGAGCCGTTTTCTATCTTAGCACAAGCAATTTTTATTGTCAACGGCTTTTTCTCTAAATTTTGATCAACTCTTGACTAATTCCTAATTCCTCGTACTTACCTCCTGTAAGGTTAGCTATCAGACCAAGTAAATACTGTGTTCTCTCAGGTTCTATACCCAATTCTACAGTTACCATCTCTTCATAATGTGTGTTTAAAAGCTCAAATTCGCCGTTTTGCGCAAGGTTCTGCTATTTCCCGAGGTATGTATAGTCTAGCTTAATAAAAAGCACATTTCTTTCTCTTACTTCACAAATCTCAGCAGCCTCTAGAGCAAGTTTAACAGAATTTGTATATGCTCTAACTAATCCTCCTGTACCTAACTTTATTCCTCCAAAGTATCTAGTCACCATTACAGCGATATTTGTTATTCCCTCGCTTACCAGCATTTGCAATATTGGTGGTCCTGAAGTCCCTTGGGGTTCACCGTCATCGCTCGCCCACTGAAGCTCGCATTTCTCGCCTATTACAAGAGCAGGTACATTATGGGTTGCATTTCTATATTCAGAGCGGATTTTAACAAAAAATTCATCTGCTTCCTCTCTTGTTTCAACTGGTTTAACATGAGCAATGAAGCGAGATTTTTCAATAATCTGTTCCACTGATGCCTCTTTTTTTATAGTCAAATAACGGAACATATGTCCTCCTCATTATACCATGAAATTCTCTAATCTTTGATAGTCTTTATATGAAAGTTCTACCTCCATATAAGTTCCTTCATTTCTGTATTCTGTCTTTTCAATATTATATCTATAACATAGATCAGAAGCAATTTCTCCTCTGTCATACGGAATGATCAAAGCTGTACGTATGCCTTGGCTAAAAAGTCTTTTCTCTATCATTCTTAATAATTCATCAATATTTTCTCCGGTCTTAGCCGAAATACACACACTGTTCTGCCCTTCCATTGATGTCCTATCTATACTGTCTAAAAGGTCTATCTTGTTATAAACTAAGATTTTATCTTTATAGCCCGGCCATATTTGATTGATTACATCGTTCGTTACTTCGATATGAAATTCGTAATCCCTGTAGGACGCATCTACAATGTGAAGTAATAGATCCGCGTAGTAGACCTCCTCTAATGTCGCCTTAAATGCATCTACCAGGCTATGGGGTAAATTGCTTACAAAGCCTACTGTATCGATTAATATAAACTCGTTATTGTTGCTCAGTTTAATATTACGTTGGAAGGTATCAAGGGTTGCAAAGAGCATGTCCTTTTCGGCCACCAATTTATCTTCATTAAAAGCGTCTTTTAGCAATCGGTTCATAACTGCAGACTTACCTGAATTGGTATAGCCTACCAAGGCTACCAAAGGAATGCCAGTTTTTTCTCTTCTTGCTCTTTGCGTCTTACGGGTCTTCTTTATCCCTTCAATTTCCTTTTTTATATCGGTTATTCTACGTCTTATATGCCTGCGGTCAGACTCCAGTTTCTTTTCACCCGGGCCTCTGGTACCAATACCTCCTCCCAATCTCGAAAGGGATTTACCTAATCCCGTCAACCTAGGTAATCTATATTGAAGCTGAGCCAACTCAACTTGGAGTTTCCCTTCTTTTGAAACAGCTCTAGAGGCAAAAATATCTAGTATAAGTGTGGTTCTGTCGATTACCCGAACTCCAAGCCTGTCTTCCAAATTGCGAAGCTGCGTACCAGAAAGCTCGTCGTTGAATACAACAAGGTTTACATCCAATTTCTCGCACATTAGTGCAAGTTCTTCAACCTTACCCTTTCCGATATAAAGCGATTTATTGGGCTGCTTTCTTACCTGTACCATTTCACCTGCCACTTCAATACCTGCAGCCTCTGCTAAACCGCCTAGCTCTTCCATATAATAGCTAATATCCTCTTCCGTCTCCAAACCGACTAAGATAGCCCTATATTCATCTTTTGTTATTTCATTATTCTCATTAATATTTATCATATAATTTATTTATTCCCAATCCGTATCCATTATATCTTCTTCAGGAACCATAATATAAGTTTGTGGAACATCACCTATTATTACAGTTTCTGAAATTAAAAGAATTGTATTCACATCAATTTCATTAGAAGCAAAAGGCACCATAACACGAGCATTGGTTTCTACCTCTAAATAAACCTTGTATTTTGTCTGATTTATACCAGTTTCTTCAAATTCAGTATTAAAACTAACTGATGTAGAACCTAGAGGCAATATCTTTATGG
This sequence comes from Clostridiales bacterium, assembly GCA_012523915.1. Classification (GTDB taxonomy): domain Bacteria; phylum Bacillota; class Clostridia; order Peptostreptococcales; family Anaerovoracaceae; genus JAAYHT01. Next base: position 2,312 of record JAAYSU010000099.1, on the reverse strand, counting down.
CTACGCTTGGACCCGTCTGAGCAAGTAGCTCACTTCCTAAAATTGCACCAATAGGAACTAAAACCTTATCTTTGTCTATATTTTTAATATGATTTTGGATTCTAGCGGCTAGATCGTAGGATAGACGTGTCATGGCTACAGAATCTGCTTGAACCATGGTTACTTTTCCCTCTTCATTGGTCTTTATATCCAATAATTTTGCAGACTCTATATCTTCCATAAACTTTTCGCGAACAATTTCATTAATAGCCTGTGTGACCATCACTCTGGCTCTTGTTTCACCTATCCCTGCTAGGTTTGGTTTGACTACATATTCCATAAAAAAGAAACTGTAGCCAAAAATGACCAGCAGTATAACAAAGAAGACAAACCACTTCAGACTCTTATTTTGCCTGCGTTTATTTTTCATTATTAAAAACCCCCGTCAATCCATTTTATGATAGACTTGGGTTTTTAGTAACTTAAGATGAAATTTTATCTAATTCTTGACTGAATTTATTATTTAGAATTTTTATGTGAGTACCCTTCATCCCCAAGGATCTGGTCTCTATGATGCCGGCACTCTCCAATTTTCTTAAAGCGTTTACTATAACAGATCTAGTAATTCCCGACCTGTCAGCTATTTTACTCGCAACCAACACGCCTTCTGAACCTTTAAGTTCTTTAAAAATCTGTCTTACCGCCTCTACTTCGGAATAGGATAAGGTGCCAATTGCCATCTGAACAATAGCCTTTCTTCTCTCCTCATCCTCCATTTCCAAAGTTTTCTTTCTCAAAATCTCTAAGCCAACTACTGTAGCCCCATATTCTCCAAGTATTACATCTTCGTCAGAGTATTCCGGATTATATCTTGATGCGACTAGGGTCCCTAATCTCTGACCTCCGCTCACTATGGGGATAATAAGATGGAATTTATCGGATGTATCGTAATCATATTTAAAAATCTCTAACGATTCTTCGTTCGTTAAGTTAACCTGGGTATCCTTAATTTCCAATAAAGCATCGTTGTACTCCGTCGGGAATTTAACTATTCCCGTCTCCGGGTCTGTGATTGCCGCACTATCCGATTTAATTTTATAATGAACTCCCAACACTTTTCCCCGTTTATTTAAAATATACACATTAGAGTCTTCAAGGTCACTCAATATTGAGCATAGGTCATTAAATGAAAAAACACCGGAAGTACTTTCTTGGAGCACCCAATTAAGCTTTCTTATTTTCTCCAACAAATCTAATGACATTTCATAATATACCTCCATTCGAATATAATCGTATTAATTATATCTTATTATTTTTAAATATGATAGTACTATTTTTTGATTTTTCTAAAAATTCAATCAAAGAATGAATCTCTCAATATTATCGGCCTGGATGCTGTCCATGAATTTTTCCTTCACATAGTTCTCATCTATGATAATTTCTTCTTCTCCCATATCAGGAATGTTGAAAGAAATGTCCTCTAACAGCTTTTCCATTATTGTATGAAGCCTTCTTGCCCCAATGTTTTCAGTTTGTTCATTTGTCAGATGAGCAATTGTTGCAATCTCATCTATCGCACCATCAGTAAACGTAAGCTTTATTCCTTCTGTCTCTAGAAGCATCTGGTGTTGTTTGATCAGAGCATTCTCTGGTACAGTTAGAATTTGTACAAATGCTTCCTTTGTTAAGTTTTCCAATTCTACCCTAATAGGAAATCTACCCTGAAGCTCGGGAATTAAATCAGTAGGCTTTGCGGTATGGAAAGCACCTGCACCTACGAATAATATATAGTCAGTTTTAACAGGCCCATATTTGGTTTTTACAACGCTTCCTTCCACTATTGGAAGAATGTCCCTTTGAACACCCTCTCTTGAGACATCAGCTCCGCTTCTTATGCCTGAAGTTGAAGCAATCTTATCTATTTCATCAATAAAGATGATTCCATTCTGCTCTGCATTTTCAAGGGCTTCAGCTGTTACCTGATCCATATCTATAAGATTTTGGGCTTCTTGCTCGCGAAGAATCTTTCTAGCATCTTTAACCCTTACTTTTTTCTTCTTCTTTCTCTGCGGCATCATATTGCCAAAAATATTGCCAATCGCAATTGTCATTTCCTCATTACCGAGATCAAGTTGCCCTCCTTTAGGAGTTTCAACTATATCTATTTCTATAAATTGTTCCTCTAGTTTTCCTTCTCTTAGCTGTTGGCGCACCTGCTCTCTAGCTAGCTCTAGTTCGCCTTTCTCACTGTCCTGTTCTGGCTTGCTATGTTCTTGATTTTGCTGCATATTTCCGCCTAATATAAAATCGAAAGGACCTCTAACCCCACCAGC
>JAAYSU010000098.1 GCA_012523915.1 Clostridiales bacterium | reverse complement strand
TGGGAGTAAAGGGTTACATAAACTCGCTACGCTCGCCCTTGACTCCCGTTGAAAGGATATTGACAAAATGTAAATATTTGGTTCATTAAGAATTAAAAAAATATGTCTTGACAAGGTGAACACTTCTCTTGCAGTTAGATCAATATATGAAGAACTTTGGGAAATAATATCATAATCATAATTTTCTATGTCGTGGGAATAGGTCGGAAAATGCTTATTAATAAGATTTGTTATGTAATATGAAATAAATAAGATAATATAGATGGGAATTTTTAATATAGTATTCCTCATCTCCCAATAATCAGAAAAAATGGCGCTTTTAGGGCTATTAGTAAACACCTTTCTTAATTCTTTAATATCTAAGGCACCATTCAAGGTAATTTTCCTCCACAATATATCCAAATCAAGGCTTCTTTGAAAGCTTTGAACATAAGCTAATTTCTACTAAATTGAACCCGAAATAACCAATTATATAACCGTTTAGAATGTGCATCTGTACCACATTATAAGTGATATGTTTGTAAATTGCAATAATTTGTTACAATATTTGTTAATAAATATGCATATATGTCTGACCTCAATTATACAATATTTATCTTATTCTCCTATTTTGTCAAAATTTATGTTATACTATAAATTGTATATGTAATTATAAGGTGGTGATGAAATGTATAAAAAGCGCATGATGAAATTCAAATTGTTATCATATAAACAAGCGCTTAGAAAAGCCCGTGAAAGAAATGACAAGGAAGCGGTAAAAAGTTGGAAAAAAGATATTATAGAGCTTCAAAATCAGATAAAAGAAATGTAGTAAATCATCTTATTCTTCTCTAATTATTTCAAGTCAAAATTCCCATTTATATATTTAGGAGACACCAAGGTCTCCTACAATATAGCCTCTATAAAAAATTTATTTGAGCCAAATATTTTCTTATGCTATTATGAATCCAAGTAGTAGCTATGCCATTATTAGAGAAGGGAAGTAAGGCCAGTGAACGAAAAATTCATTGAAATATCTCATCCTATAATCAAAAACATGTTTCAAATAATCTACAATATAGATACCACTATTGTAATGGTAGATGAAAATTGCAAAGTTGTACAAACTTGGACAAATGTTTCTTCTAAACAAGAATATATCTTAGATATAGAAGAAGGGGATGATTTAAGTGAATCTATTGCAGGTGCAAATGCAATAGGACAAGCTCTGTTAAAAAAAGAGTACGTAGAGTTAAATCAAAATGTAAATATATTAAATAAGTCTAGCAAGATGTACAACATCGCGTTACCAATATTTAACGCATATAACGAAGTAGTCGGTGCCCTAGGAGTCTTTGGTCCTGGCGAATATGCCAATCTGGATTTTATCAGAGGGACATTAAAAATGACAATAATTGCACTTGAAGGGCAATTGAAATCAATGGCATATAAAGCTGATTACGACAAAGTCTATAATCAACTGCTTGGTACTATGGAAACCATACCTTTAGGTACAATGGTTACCGATAACTCAATGACTATTATTCACGTAAATGATGCCACATTAAAGATATTTGGAGATGAAATTGATGATATAGTAGGCAAAGATCTCGACGAATACCTACACACAGGTGACTTCTTCCAGAATATGCTTAACGAAGGAAAAACCATGCTGGACGAAGAGATGACCTTTTATATGCCTCAAGGCAGCATAACCTGTGAAGTAATTGTTTCTCTTGTAAAAGGTGAACAAAACAAAAATATTCAAGGCCTGGTAATCAAATTCAAAAATGTCCAGTATATGCATACCTTTAAAAAGAGTAAAGATGTCAATAGAGCACATTTTAATTTTGAAGATGTTATAGGACAGTCAAGTCAAATCAAAGAGGCAATCAGGCTGGGAAAAATCGCCGCAAGAAGTACATCTAATGTCTTGCTGTTAGGTGAAAGTGGAACGGGTAAAGAATTATTTGCCCAAGCTATACATAACCACAGTGCACGTAGAGAAGGACCCTTTGTAGCTGTAAACTGTGGCGCTCTACCAAGTGGCTTAATCGAAAGTGAATTGTTCGGCTACGAAGGTGGAGCATTTACAGGTGCAAAAAAGGAAGGACAGGCTGGTAAATTTGAACAAGCAAACGGAGGAACCCTATTCCTCGATGAAATTGCTGATATGCCGTTGCAGGAACAGATTACCTTGTTGAGGGTACTTCAGAATAAAGAAGTAGTCAGGGTCGGCGGTAATAGAATAATCAAGATCAATGTAAGGGTAATAGCCGCAACCAATGTAGATATAGAAAAGAAAGTATTAGAAAATAAATTTAGGAAGGATCTATTCTACAGGCTAAATGTTTTTTCGATAACTATCCCACCATTAAGGGAGCGGGCTATAGATATATTGCTGCTAGCTGAAATCTTTCTAAAAAGATATAGCGTAATTTTAAATAAGGATGTAATAGGTATTAGTTCCGAAGTTAAGGAAGCTCTTGTCGAGCATCAATGGCCGGGTAATATAAGGGAGCTTGAAAATGTAATTGAGAGGGCTGTCAATATAACAAGAAGCAACATATTATCAATAGAAGATTTGCCATCAAATTTTTATTCACAATCCTCTACTGCAACAATCAATAAAATAAATAGGGAATTAACTTTAATAGAACAAAATGAAAAATCAACAATCATCGAGGGGCTCATAAAATGTAATGGAAACATAAGCAAAACTGCTGATTTAATCGGAATAGGAAGACGATCCTTATACAGACGACTAGAATACTATGGAATTAACAGCCAAAAATACAAGACAAAAAGTAAGTAAAATAGAGGAGCAAGTAATTTACTGCTCCTCTACTTTTTATCTACCGTTTTTACTATTCAAGATCCAAATTAAAGAGTTTAATAGCATTAGTACGGCCTATCTTTAACCTGTCATTTTCACTAATGGAACAGTTATCAAACCAATCGCAAGCCTCAGGCACAGACTCAAATGGGAAGTCTGTAGCAAATAGAATTCTATCAGCTCCTACCTCTGACATTACATTAACCAGGGTCTGTGTGCGATGGTGTCCGCTGGTAGTGTACCAGAAATTTCTAAGCAGATAGTCTGAAACAGAAAGCTTAATTGGAGCACCACGTTGCTCTCTCTCCATACGGTTTGATATTCTCCACATGGTCCATGGTAAGCTTTCTCCCAGATGTCCTAGTATCATTTTAAGGTTGGGGAATTCGTCAAATAGGCCACTGCATATCAGTCTGAGTGCATGGGTAGCAGTCTCTGTCCCAAAGGTCCAAGCAGCGCCGTTTAACCATGGATGGCCATCTACACTTCCGCTATTGCATGGCATTGGCTCACGGGGATGTAGATAGAAGGGTACATTTAATTTTGCGATCTCAGCCCAGAATGGACGATAAATTGGATCGTCTAGATATAAGTAATTATCTTCTGTATCTATTTGAGAATATCCGTTGACCAATACACCGATACATCCCAGTTCTTTAACAGCACGCTGCGCCTCTAAAATAGCCGCATCTGGATCCTGCATAGGTAGCGCCGCAAAGCCCTGGAATCTCTTCGGATATTTCTGCATTGCTTCAGCCATAGTGTCATTAGCTTTTTTGGCTGTCTCAATAGCTTCCTTTCTATTATAGATTGCTTGGATAGCGGGTGCATTTAAGGATAAGATCATAATTTCCATTCCGTTTTCATCCATTAGTTTAATACGATCATCCATTAAATTTGTAATAGCTGCCGCAAATTTAGGCCACACATCCTTTGGAAAATATTTTTCCGAGCAACCTAAGGTTTCCTGAATTGCAAAAGTCTCTTCTAAGCCGATTTTGTTATTCATTTTTAATCCTCCTTGATTAATTTAGAGTATAGCAAAGCTAGAAGGGGTCTATCCCCAAATAATTGAATGTATTATCAATTTTGCTACATGTTGCTAGGCAAGTATGTGGCAATCCCTGGAATAAAGCATAGCAACACAATAGATAAAGCGAATATAATTATGTAAGGAATTACTCCTGCAATAATATCCTTTGTCATCAATCCTGTAGCCCCTCTTAAGACGAATATATTCAAGCCTACTGGAGGTGTTATCATTCCAATAGCACAGTTAATTGTTAGTACAACTCCCAGCCAAATCGGGTCGAAACCAAGTTGTAACATAAATGGGAATACAAAAGGCAGTACAATCATCATTATGCTAAGTGGCTCCAGGAAGCAACCTAAGATTAGGAATATAATATTTACGATTAAGAAAATCACCCAAGGGTTCAAACTAGCACTTAATACAAGGCTAGAAATTTGCTGAGGTAATCCCATAGCAGTCAGGAATAGGGCGAAGACTAAGCCACCAAACATTAGAAACAAAATCATACAAGTTGTAGATGCAGTGTTCAGTAGAGTCTTTTGGATACATGTCTTTGTCATTCTACGTTGAGCAAAAACAATAACACCTGCTAAAACTGCCCCTATAGCTGCACTTTCTGTTGCTGTTGCAAGACCGGAGTAAAGTGTAAAAAATATCACCGCAATTAACACAACCATAGGTCCTACAGTGAGCACGTCAGAAAGAGGTGTATGAATTACTTTTGAAGTATTTTCACCTACATCTTCCTTAGGTGGGACAATCATTGTTGGGTCTACCTTTGAGCGAATCATAACATAGGCAACCATGGCAACAGCCAAAATTACTCCAGGTACTACCCCGGCTATGAAAAGTTTTGCAACAGAGGTCTCAGTGATCATCCCATAGATAATAAGGTTGATTGAGGGGGGAATAAGGATCCCAAGGTTTCCGCCAGCCGCTTGTGTTCCACCTGCAATCCTAGTGCTATATCCCTTTTTAAGCATTGTTGGGATACTGATTCTTCCCATAGTGGCTGCTGTAGCAGGAGCTGAACCGCATAGGGCAGAGAATAGTGCGCTGGCTATAATACTACTTACAGCCAAGTTAGCAGGAATCTTTTTTAGTCTTCTACTGATAACTTCAAATAAGTCTGCTGCTATATTTGAATTAGCTAGGAACTCTGCCATCAAAATGTATAATGGAATCATTAAGGTGGTCATACTTGTGGACTGATTATATGTAATCAGAGCAAGCTGTTCCATCAATTGAGGCGGTAAAAAAATGAGTATGCCCGCAACACCTAAAAAGCCTATTCCTAGCGAAATTGGCGTACCTATAAACAATACTGCTAATAAAGCAATAAATACGATAATTATTGTTGGATCCATTAGGCTTCACCTTCTTTCTGTTTATTTTTCCATAGATGCACAATAGAAAAGACAAGGGTAATAAAAAGAAGGAGCGTGCCTAAAAACATTACTCCGTATAGGATGACAGAAGGTATTGGGAAGTTACCCTGCGCCCTCCACTGGTTTTCAAAGGCCCTTATAGCAAAAGTTAAACTGGCCCTTGAAAGGAAAAAAACAAATACCATAGAAAGAAGATAACCAATAGTTATCAATATTTTTCGTGGTAAAGGTTTAGCCTTATCAATAAAAATTTCAACATTTACATGGCCACCAGCCTGAAGTGCATAAGCCGTGCCTAAAAAAACAGCACCTAACATAAGGAATGCTGCTATATAGCTGGCATATAGCGATGGAGATTTTAATATGTATCTAGTAAAAACATCATAAAGCATAACAAGGGCGGAAATACATATTAATGCTCCAGATATATATCCTAAAATTTTATTGAATGCTTTTAATACATTCATTGATAATTATCCTCCTTGCTTAGAAAGGGCTGCTATACGATCACAGCCCTTTCTATGTGTGTCGCGAACTCTAATACGATATGAAATGAAAGTTTTCTTCAATCTACCTACTGACGGTAATTAGAAGGAGCAGAAAGAAGTGCATCAATTAATTCTCTTCCTAGGTCATCTGTTGCTTCTCTAGCTTCTTCGATTAAAGCAGCATTAGCATCAACAAAGGCTTGGTTTTCTTCCTTTGTTAAGTAATATATAGAACCGCCAGCTTCTTCAATATCAGCTACAAGGCTTTCCCAGTTTTGTTGTAGTATTTCATCAGCATATACTTTTGCTTCTTCCATAGCTTCTTGTATAATAGCCTGTTGTTCGGCAGTTAAGCTGTTCCACTTATCCAAATTAACAGTTAAAGGTGCCCATGTGGATTTAGCAAGCTCGGTATAGCTAATGCTAGGTGCAGATTCATGCAGTCTGTAAGCATAGTAGAATCCCCATCCG
>JAAYSU010000097.1 GCA_012523915.1 Clostridiales bacterium | reverse complement strand
GGATAATGGTGTTTCTAGTTGTATGAAACATGCGGTTTGTAACAATTGTGAATCTGCACGAAAGAGAAACCATAGCATCCTGACAGAGCGTGCCCTTCGTGAAATTTATTTGAAGGTATTTGAAATAGCCATGGATGTTAACAAACCTGATTCTATCATGACAGCCTATAATGCATGCAATGGTGTTTTCACAGCAGAAGATGAGGAGATGATTCAGGGTATTTTCCGTGAGGAATTTGGATTTGAAGGTTTTGTGATGACGGACTGGAATTCTTATGATATGGCAGATATTGTAGCTGCTGTTCAAGCCGGCAACTGTTGGATGACTCCCGGCAGTACCGATGATACTTATGTTACACCTATTATACAAGGTGTTAAAGATGGTAGGATTGATTTGAAAAGGCTTAGGAGCAATGTTCGCTATATACTTCGCATTGTACAGAAACGCATTAGAAAGGATTTGGGTGTAAAATAAAAGGAGTTAGTTCTGGAACAGCAAGAAAAATCTGCTTTTGAGCTAGTATGCGAAAACAAATTATTACGAAGGTATCCAATGGATTTAAAAAAACTATTAGAGAATACTGATATTAACCCTGATAGTGCATACAGTTATTATAAACCCCTATATGATTTGACCTATGAGTGTGATCCTCAAACCAACCTATTATTTTGACTGAAGCATAGAGTGCATACCGTGGTGATAAAATTCTTCCGGCCATGGATGTTATATGTCTTAACCGTTATTATGGATTGTATATATTTGAAAGCGATTTGGAATCTACAAAAAAGGCCTCACATTATCGCAATCCGAAACTTGCAGTCCATTATTTTAAAAGACGCTGGAGACAGATTCCTGACATTGGGTATAGGTTGAAAGAAAAGACTGAAAATCAGCGCAACAAAATAAGGGCGGCAGCAAACTACTGCTCTTTACAATTAATGGGTATTAAGTTGAGGATTAGGCTGTAGTATTTGGAGGGATGATTGTATAGTCAGACTTTTCTAAGTACATGATAGCTTTTTATACGTATTGCTCTCTATGTTTCCTATAAAGCTCTTCCGGTATGTTTGAATAATCTGTATCTGAAGGATTAAACACCTCACCAATCTCTGCAATAATATAAGTTGCAGAAGTTTCGATAACAGAAAATACCAGAAATAGTGGTGGCAATATTAATAAAATTGTGGTATGGTCTAGATAGGTTAGAAAGCGTTTCATCAATTATTACGATTTGTGTCTTGAGCGAAGCGAAAGGAATTTGTGTTATTATGTACAAATTTGAAATCCCAAAAGAAAAACAAATTCGTGTCATCATTGATTAGGTGAGGATATGAAATATCATTTTGATGAAAATGGACGTCTTATAAGGGTTTATAATGATATAAATAGCCGCTTTATACTGGAGGATATGTTTGCCAAGCTCAAGATAAATTATAGCAAAAAATGAATTTGCAATGTATTAGTTTTATTTAATAATGAAGAGGAGTCACTATATGACGATGAGGATATGACCAAAATTACAATAGGGTCAAGTGAGAGAAACTAGATATCGGCTTGACGCCTTAATTTTGGATACGAATTCTTAAATTCTTACTAATACACAGTATTGATGAACGCATTTAATGTTATATTGGTTTAGAAATTATATTATTTTTGAGTTGATTTAAGAACTTAAAAAGCCTGATTTATCGGGGATTTCATACACATTGAGACAAGCCTCAACTCAATCTAATTATACACCAAATGTATATTACCAACAATTACATTTGACAAATGATCAAAAATCCATCACTGTATAAAAAAAAGGCCATAAATGGCCTAAAAGTGGTGATTAAATGGTAGAACAAAAAAGCAAAAAAGTCAAGAGGTTTTGGCTTGGTAATATACGGAAAGAGTTCAAAAAAGCATTAGATGCAATTGGGAGGCAGGTTGATACACCCTTTCCCAAGAGTAGTGACCGATGACTGTCCCATTATGAATACAGGGAACGCAGGATCCATTTTAACAAGGATGGCACTATAAAAGGTGGTCTTATCAGGCTGCTGTTTGTGTTAATTGATTTTTCCTTCATTCGCAATGTAGTAGCACCCTGTTACAGTTTCTATGGAGGGAATTGTTATGATCCGGTAACACTGTTCTTGCTAGAGCTTCTTAAACTATTGGAGGGGTATAATGACTACAGTCGATTCGAGGAGGATTTGAAAGATCCCACTAAAGGCTTACGATACAGGGAACTGACAGGAATAAAAGACAGGATACCTGACCAGGTGGACATGTATAATTTCCGAGCTCGGATTGGCGAAGAAGTATTCCAGGAAATCATGGGTCTTTTAGTGGAGCTATTGAAAATTGTCGGCATTGTTAGTGGGCAGATCATCACTACCGATGGCACTTTGCTGGAGGCTTTTGCGCGATTTCGAGGCTGTAACTACATGAAAAAATGTTGTGAGTGTATGGAGTGTCCTAACGGAATATTTGGAGATCTCAATGAACAGATTAAGATAGCCATTGGCCAGATGGAGAAAGAAGACAAAATCAGTAAGATGGTAACGGTTGAAATGCAGTGTCCAAGGCTCGATGTTATAGAGGAAATGAAAAAGGCATTGAAAAGAAAAAAGAAGAAGATATCCCCAGATAAGATTGGTGTATTTACCATATTGAAGCTCAAAGTTACTCGAAACCCGATAGAGGGCTGGGAAAACCATCTGAAATACCTTATTGATACCCTTGGATTATCCATTGATATTCCAGATAGTTGCGGGATTGAGATTATCACTTGCGCTGTTACCTGTGATAAAGAAGGGGCTTTGAAATATCACTGCTCCAAAGCATCTAGGGACATAACCGCCCGAACAGGGTATAGAAGGTGTAAGGATAACCCTAATAAGACGGAGCCGGTATTTGGGTACAAAGCTGTCATTATGACATCTGTTGAAATTGAGCTTGAACTTGAGCTTCCCATTATGGTTGGCACAGGTCCGGGGAATCTAACAGAGTCCGCAGAATTTTTAAAGCTCCATCAGAGATTAAAGGAATATGCTCCCTTTAAAACAAAATATCATATTATGGACTCAGGCTATGACAATGAAGATGTCTATGAATATGTACGGGGAGAGGGGGCTATTCCCATCATCGATTACAACTATCGAAGGGAAAAACTCACTAAAGAAGCACTCCTTAAAAGAGGATATGACGAACTGGGCAGGCCCTATGCCCCTTGCAAAAGAGTCTGCAAGGCAAATGGCTATGATTCTACCCGGGAAACCGTAAAGTATACTTGCCTAAAAGATTGTAAAGATTGTGCCTCCTGTGAACATGCCGTCAAAAAATATGGTTATACAACGATTAAGTCTATATAATGGTGTAAAAAGAAGTTGAGCCAAGCTCATGCCTCGGTTAAAATATAGTTACTACACAATACCAAACCGAGGAGGATGAACATGGCTCAGTTTAATATTACACTAAGTAGCGAACATTTAAAAG
>JAAYSU010000228.1 GCA_012523915.1 Clostridiales bacterium | reverse complement strand
TTTGATACTGAAGATTTGGAAAATAAAAAGACTGAACTTCAAAACGAGCTCGAAGTTACAGCTGAAATGATTCAAAATATTATTAATGAAAATGCCCATACAGCTTTAGACCAAGAAGAATATCAAATAAGGTACGATAGCCTCGTAGAAAAGTTTGATGCCACTAAGGCTAACCTAGAGCTTACAACTGAGCAGATTAAAGATAAAACAACTAGGCATAAAAACCTTGAAATTTTCCTAGATGAGTTGCAAAAACAAGATGGATTGATTTCAGAATTTGACCCTCTTCTGTGGAATAGCCTAGTTGATTATGTGACGGTTTATGAGAAAGATAAAATTCAAGTCACATTTAAAAATAGTTTTATTATCTAATTTTCCTAAAAAGAAAGACTCGTTATAACTAAAGTCTTTCTTTTTAAACTATCTTTTTGCTTTCCTTAACTCACTACCATCAATATTTTTAATATCACCTATTATTTTTTCCCCATCAAAGTGATACCAACCTAAATAATCAGCCCATTTTTTTGTATTATGCATCATACCGCTTGAAAGATATTTCTCTACTTTTACCCTCCAATGTATTTTAAAGTTATTCTCACTTAGCCACTTACACAAAATATCCTTTCTGATTAACAATTGATGATTTGCTTCATTATCAACACTAGGATTTAGACAAACTAGCTCATCTCCTACATAATAATAACCTGGTCTAGGGGAACCTTCTAATCCCATACCTTCGATAATAAATTTGGTTGGTATATCAAATGCTATAGAATCTTCCTTTGAATGGTCCGTTTCTTTCTCCCAGATATAACGCTGTGTAGTCTGCTTTATTTTAATAGTTGTCCCAGTATTAGTTTCTACTTCCTCCCAATCATCAATTCCGTATATACCACAGTTTTCCTTAAAAGGTTTAGACCAATAGTACTCTCCTATATAGACATCGTACCAACTTAGTTCACTCGTTTTTTCAGCTTCAAAATCATACTCATTGTTGTCTTCTGTAATATATGAAAATATATATGCTCTCATCGTTTTTTTATCTGTTTCTTTGTCTTCTATATAATCAGCTGGATACTCGTTCCAATGCGGATAAAAGCATAATGTTATCCATTCATTACCTTCAGTATCTTTCATTGCCAAAAGATTTTCACCTACATCTAGTTCTTCTTTAATCCATGCTTCTCCAGCTTTAGAAACTGGGATATAGTCGAAATTACTATACCATGCTCTTGATGGTTGTCTAAATCTCAAACCTTTTTTTTCGTTTATTAAAAGAGTAGGGTCTATATCACGTACATTTAATTGCCATGCCCCAGAATATAAACAAGTATTTTTTTCTGCCCACCAATCTTCATCTTTTAATCTATGGTTATCAGCCACTAGTGCTAGTAATTTGTGAAATACAATCCACTGATATTTTTTACCCACCCTCTCAATACGATTAACACTTCTTCCTCTATAAGGGGTCTTATCGCTATCATGAATAAATGGATCATATCCCATTTTTATTATCTCCATAATACTCCAATTTTCTAGATCTTTTATTATTTCTTCTATTCCTGAAAATTTATTCAACGAATATTTAAATGTATATCTACCAAAATCACCATAACTATGATCACCCGTATCCATAGAGGAAGTAATACTGTAAAAGCCATAGGCTCTATCATACTTATTTTTTAATAATTGCATTTCATCATCAGTCGGAAACTCATTGGGCATAATAGTTTTATAAGGAGGCGTTATCTTTTCTTTAATATCTTCTACCTCATGGGCAGAATAAATCTTGCAACTTATGGCATACTCTACAATTCCTTTTGCATAATCCCTAATTAAAATATTAGGAAATATAATAGATTCATTAAAGAAATTATTAATTACAAAATCAGATAAGTTTCTAATCTTGCCATGGTTTTTTTCATAAACAACCGCTCCAAAAGCTGCTGCATATACTCTTTCCAAAATATATTTATCCTCTAAATCCTTCATTCTATTTATCAGGTCTATAAATTCATCGGCATAACCAAGATATATACAAGTCAGACCCTTAGTTGCACTATCCCTCAAATTACGATTAGAAGAAGATAAAAAGTAACTTAAGGTTAATCCTAACAAATATCTTGTCTTTATTTCTAACGGGTGTTTCCTATCAATTCTCCAACACCATTTAACAATACGCTTATAAATATTATAAGTATAGTCCTCATATTTTGTATTTATGTGTGGAGTCCACCATGCATCTAGTTCCGCCATACTTTGTTTAGCAAAGAAATTTTCAATGATAAACTCTATATTAAAAGGATGAGCAGAAACTGAAGCTATAGGAAGCAAGCTATCAATAATAATTAGTTTAAGTTCTATATTATCTTTTGAAATATCAGTTAACCATTTAGTAAGAATTGAAGATTTGCTCAATTCAGTTCTCCATTGAAAACTTTTTAACAATGCTTTTAAAATTTGATAGGTAACTTTTCCATCTGGTACACATTCTACAATTTCAATTCCATATTTCTCAGGTAAAACTATAGCAAGTAATTCAAGTTTTGTATTATATCCGTAGTTTATGCCTTTAAACATCTCCTTAAAAAATGGCAATGTCTTCATATAGTCCGAAATACTATGATTCGTACTTTTTTGCCCAAGCCAGTATAGTAGAATCTTATAATCTCTCATCTTATCATATGCAAAACTAACATCTTTTTCAGTTGTTCTAAAATTAGAATATGTTCTAAAAACTCCCTCTTTAATTAATGCATCAAGGAAATTAAAATATTCTGAAGGAGAATTATTACCTAAATGTTTATCTATTTCGACACCAAGTAATTCCTTTAGTTTAGAATATGGAATAGCGTATGAATTTTCTATAGCTAAAGTCTTAGCTAATAATTCGGTTGCAACATTAACTAGTTCCAATGATTTTTCATATCTAAATTTTCTATATAATTTCTCATTTATATGGCTTATATATTGCTCAATAATCTTTGGAAAAGATGGTAACTCTTGAGTTTCTATTGAGTCCTCACAAGACTCACAAAACAATTTTAAAAATAATGGATTATTAAACTCTGTGTTAAATATAGGCACTCTAATGTCTAAATTGTAATATTCAAAAAAGTGTTCACAGGCAAAATCATAAGTTTCCTCAAAACCAGTATGTTCTATCAATACCATTGATTTCTTAGACTTTTCCGGTAAGATATCATGAATATAGTCAGTTCTTACGCTAGCAACAAACGCTATCCAAGGATAGCCTCTTATTTCAGTTTCTAGGCCAGCAAGATACCGTTGCCATATATATGTTCCTTCTCCTTCATTAAGGGCATCTATAACTATCAAAATACGCTGCATATGAACTTGCCCAATCGTATTTAACAATTGAAGCAAGGATGAGAAGGAGCCCGAATACTGCAATCTTTGTTTAATAGTTTCTCTAGGTTCAATAACATTGGAGAATTGTTCTCCTAATAACAAAATGGCTGGTATTCCCCTTTCTTTTTGTTTAAGGCATATATCAGCAAGCAAATGTGATTTCCCGATTCCTGGTTCTCCATGTAATATCATAAATGGATTTTCAGACAATGTTATATTCCTTGAAATAAGATTATTTCCTTCTTCTATTATTAATAGTAGATCATTAAGTTTTGTTTTATAATTTGATACTTTAGTTTCTTTATCTATAAAGTAATCGTCTATCTTACTCCAAATTGATTGTAGTGTTTTTTCAATTTCATTTAAATACAAGGTAATCTCAGAACAATCGATAGATTCCATTTCTAAAAAAGAGTCCATTCTTAATAATTGCTTTATATGTTTCTGTATATCTGTAAGATGATTAGTTTCATCTGATATGTTAATACTTTTTTTCAAACCGATACACATTTCTATAGTGTTTTCCAGGCTTATTTTTAAACTATAATAATATTTCTGTATTCCCTTTAATGCCCGTTCATTTCTTAGTAAATAATCAAATACTGATGACAATTCAAGTTCAATGTTTAATTCTGATGTATATCTGGGTCCTAGATCTGATATTGCAGAATCTAGATTTAAGCTAAATTTTTCAAATGTGAACTCGTTTCCATTAAACCAATAATATCTTAACCCCTCATATTTGGGAGATACTAATAGTTCATTTAATTTTGATTCATCCCATAATTCAACTTTAAATTTCTTTTCTTCATTCGAATGTTCGGTTTCCCACTTCTTTACTTTTTCATTCCACTTAGTTTTTGCACTTTTTATAGGTTTACCCCCTCTTCCAATATAATGAGGGTCTGGCAAATTAAACGGTATAGCTACTACGTAAACTGTCATTTTTTCATGATTTTTTACAGCTGTTTTAATAGAACTGTCAACTTGTGAGATTAAATCATCTATAGAAAAAACATATTTGGCCTGCCATCCAATCTCTGTATTGTCTTCTAACTCCCAATAACACTCAACTCCTCCGTCTGGAGTACCAAGTCTGTAAAATTTTTTTTGTTTCTTTAGTTTCACACCTCGAGCAAGTTGACAAACCAATTCTTCAAAACCATTGTTTTGTGAATTATTATGTATGCGTATACTTCTCCAATTTAAAGTCATGTTCCACCTCCTAGCCTCCTTATAAATCTATCATAATAAAAAATAGCCGACTACCTCTGCCTTTGACTACTGCACACCCCTTATTCCTTTGCACACCCCTAAGCACAGTAACTTTTAGGATAATTAAATTGTATCAATCTCTGCAAGATTATATCAATATAAATCATTTTAACCTTTCCATAGTAAGAATTTCTCAAAAGCTTTAATACCTCAAGATTATCTCCCTCAATGTATAAATTCTCAGTAGTTTCTGGATTCTTACTGTCCTCTGGTACATAT
>JAAYSU010000096.1 GCA_012523915.1 Clostridiales bacterium | reverse complement strand
CCTGCCGATATTCCACCCAGAATATCAGATGAGATACGTGATATAGCTATAAAGGCATATACTCTGCTGGATTGCTGCGGATTTGCTAGAGTAGATTTTTTTCTGGAGAAGGAAACTGAGAGAATTTACATTAATGAGATAAATACTATTCCGGGATTCACCAGGTTCAGCATGTTCCCATTGTTATGGCAGCATTCAGGCCTGGCCTATCCCGACCTAATAGAAAGGATAGTGATGTTGGGATATGAAAGATATAATGTTAAAAATCGTAGGTAAACAACTCTACGGTTTAGAGGAAGAAGAACAACAATTAGAGTTTGTAACAGAAGGAAAATACTATCAAATAGGAGATTCGGTCTACCTTACTTATGATGAGAGCGAGCTCTCTGGCATGGAGGGCTGCACAACAAGTTTAGAGATTAAAGGTGAAAAGATTCTGATGAAAAGATACGGGGACAAGCTTCCTTATGATACTGAAATAATGTTTGAGAAAGGCAAGCGCTTCACAGGTTATTATGACACTCCCTTTGGAGCAATAGAGATGGAAGTCCTGACAAACGATATCAAGAACAACATCAAGACAGACGAAGGAAAAGGTAGCATCAATATCGACTATGATATCAGTTTGCGTGGGCTTTCAGAAGGAAGAAGCCTGCTCGACATTGAAATTTTAGAACAGATGGGTAAAGGGAAGAAAGGATCATAAGCATGTCTCCAAAAAACGCTAGAAGAATTGCTAAGATAATAGCCATCATTGTTGCATTAGCCTTGTTGGCTTCTTCCTTCTCACTTATAGTATTTGCTGACTCAACGGAGGAGCATATAAATTGGGAGGAAGAATTCATATATCTTATAAAGCTAATAAACGATATTAAAGCTAATTACAAAGACGATATTACATATAGGGAGCTCATAGACGGAACATATGAAGGCATTTTCAATAAATTAAAGGATCCTTACAGTGTGTACTATAAATCAGACACTGAGAGCGATGCCTTTATTGAATCTGTTAGTGGAGAATTCAGTGGTATCGGAGTTAGATTGGTAGAATCAAATGGCAGATGTATGGTTGAGTCTCCTGTTGCCGACTCACCAGCTGAAAAAGCTGGACTTCAGGCTGGAGACTTTATAGTCAAAGTCGACGATACCAATATAGCTGGCATGCAGTTAGATAGTATCGTAAATCTGATAAAGGGTGAGACTGGAACAAGGGTAAAGATCACAGTAGAAAGAGAAGGCAAATTACATACAGTTTCTTTAGTAAGAGAAGTTATTAGGATCTCATCTGTTAGCTATAGGCTTTTAGAAGATAATATAGGTTACATTAGAATCGCTCAAATGGATTCTGACACCCACCTGGAGTTTAAGAATGCAAAGCTAAGGCTGATAGCCCAGGGAGCCAAGTCCTTTATTATAGACCTGAGAAACAATGCTGGAGGATACACCCAAGTAGCGATAGATATTGCTGACCAGCTGATGCCTAAGGGCCCAATCACACACTTTGAACAAAAGGGTGAAATTAAGGAGACGGTATATGCTACTGGGCATGGTGATCTAGGTATACCGGTAGTTTTGCTTGTAAATAAAGGAACTGCAAGTGCTTCTGAGATTTTAGCAGCGGCGCTTAAGGAAAGTGGAGTAGCTACCCTGGTAGGCACAAGGACCTACGGTAAGGGAGTTGCTCAAAAGATAGTAAATATGGATATGGGATCGAGCTATAAATTATCAATGTATTATTTTCTAACCCCGAACAAAAATAAAATTGATAAGCTAGGAATAACCCCCGATTATATAGTGGAGAACTATAAGGGTATTGATAGAGAGACATTATTAACAGAGTATAGTAGCTTCGCAAAGATGAGTGAAGAAAGAAAGCCTAAGCTAGGCGATCTTGGGCTTAATGTCTACGGAGCACAACAACGTTTATCGTTATTAGGCTATGAAGTTCAAATCAGTGGAACTATGGACCAAAAGACGACAGAAGCTGTTAAGGCATTTCAGAAGAGCCAGGGCTTGTATGAATATGGAGTGCTGGATTATGCAACAATGAATGCTCTTGATCAAGCAGCATATGAATACTCTATAGGAGCTGATATTGAAAGGGACCTTCAGCTTGAAAAAGCGGTTGAGCTATTAACTTAGGAGAGGAGAATCTTAAATGTTTCTGTTTAACAAGGAAGATGTATACATAGGATATTCATTCGATGATCTGTCAAAGGTTAGGGGTGCCCTCGATAATGAAGGTATTAAGCATTCCTATAGGGTGAGAAGCCATTCAGGACAGTGGTCGAGCCGGGGTACCAGGAGAGGTATGTTTGGCAGTTTTGGAATGAATATGAACTACGAGAAACAGTATACAGTTTATGTTCATAGAGAGGATGTCGAAAGGGCAAAACATCTTATCAATAGAGCTTTACATAAATAAAAAGAAGGGACCTTTAATAAGTGTAGATAAGTCCCTTCTTTTATTTTCACTAATTATAATACAAATTATTTGTTAAAAATTCAGGATCGCTTGTAGCATCTATTCCAAGATCCTTTAAGGTCTGATCGTCGCGATCACTCAGTATGGCAGTACAATGTGCCTTGCTACCCTTCAAAAGTAAGAGCTTTTCTACTGCTACCTGGGCTGAAGGGTTGGTTGTTGCAGATATAGTTAAAGCCGAAAGAATCTCTTCGCAGTTTAAAGAAGATTTTTCATGATTTAATATCTTGGTTTTTAAGTGCTGTATTGTTTGTAAAACATTAGGAGATATTAGGTGTATCTCATCTGCAATTCCTGAAAGGGTCTTAATAGCGTTGAGCACTGCTGCGGCTGAAGCAACCATTCTACGGGAACTACGTCCTGTAACAATCGTGCCATCAGGAAGCTCTAATGCCATAACAACAACATTCTCGTATTTAGGATCTAAGGTCCTTTTGTATTCTGCATACTCCCTTGCACGCTTTACTACAGTCCTGTCCTCTACCCTTAGATTCAATTCGTCCATAAGGAGTTTTGGTTTTGCAACTGTATCCTTATCTATTATTCCCTTCTTATAATCGCAGAGCGATATTAGGTAGCGACGAACTATTTCCTGGCATGCTGCCTCTTGGCAGATCTTGTCATCTATAATGCTGAATCCTACACGATTAACTCCCATATCTGTTGGCGATTTATATTCTGCCTCTTCTCCTGTAATTTTTTCAATGATTCTTTTAACGACTGGAAAAACTTCCATGTCCCTATTATAGTTAACGGCCATTTGACCATATGCTTCTAAGTGGAAGAAATCTATCACGTTTACATCCTTTAAGTCTGCGGTTGCTGCTTCGTAAGCCATGTTTACAGGATGTTTTAATGGAAGATTCCATATGGGGAATGTTTCAAACTTGGCATACCTAGTCTTATTGCCCCTCAAATGCTCATGGTAAAGCTGGGATAGACAGGTTGCCAGTTTACCGCTTCCAGGTCCTGGACCATTAACTACAACTAATGGTTTTGTTACTTCAATGTAGGGGTTTGCTCCGTAACCTTGTTCGCTTACTATGGTATCTACATCGGTTGGATAACCTTTTGTATAGAAGTGTTTGTATGTTCGTATTCCTCTTCTATTTAACTTGTTGATGAAGATGTTGACATCAGGGTGGTCTTCATAACGGGTAATAACCACGCTGTTAATAGAAAGGTCATATTTACGAAAAGTGTCAATGAGTCTTAAAACTTCCAAGTCATATGTTATGCCGAAGTCGGCTCTTGTCTTGTTTCTAGTAATGTCGCCTGCATAAATACAGATTATTACTTCTATTTGATCTTTCATTTTTTGGAGTAGTTTAATTTTAGCGTTTTCATCGAATCCAGGCAGTACTCTCATGGCATGTTTATCGTGAACAAGTTTCCCTCCGAACTCGAGATATAGTCTTTCCCCTTTACTTGGATCAATACGTTCTAATATAAATTTGGATTGTTCTTCTATATATTTTTTATTATCAAATCCAATCATCAAATCACCCCTATATATTTATAATAGACAATTATTTCTGTAAAAACAACAAAGAATATTATAACATTAATAAATATTGTAGGCAAGACAGAAGCTAAATGTAATAAAATGTAATTATTGTTTGACAATGGGAAATAATATG
>JAAYSU010000095.1 GCA_012523915.1 Clostridiales bacterium | reverse complement strand
GTTGAATTAAATGCAGAAGTTATCCTGGCATCCACTATCATCAGCCATGACGACATACACTATAAAAATATGAAGAGGATTCATGAATTAGCAGTAGAAAAGGGAATCCGCGACCAGGTAATTATTGTTGCAGGTGGAACCCAAGTTATACCGGAGACTGCCGTAAAACAAGGTGTTGATGCAGGATTCGGAAGGAATACCCGCGGGGTAGATGTAGCGACATTCTTAGTAGAAAGACGGCGTGAAATGAGAGAGAAATAGTAAATAGATCAGGTCTGATGGGATCACCCGTCAGACCTGTATAAAAAGGAGTATAAGTTGATTATAGGAGTACCAAAAGAAATAAAAAATAGTGAATATAGAGTGGGTATTACTCCGGGAGGGGCCAAGGAATTTATTAATAACGGCCATACTGTTATAGTGGAATCAAAAGCAGGCGAGGGAAGCGGCTTTAGCGATGACGAGTATATAAAAGCAGGTTGCCAAATCTACACTGATGTAAAGTGTCTCTTTTCAGATTCAGATATGATCATTAAGGTAAATAAACCCCTGCCCCAAGAATTTGGACTGCTTAAAAAGGGTCATATACTCTTATGTTTTCTCTATCTTGCCCCTGATTTAGAATTGACAGAAGCCCTTACCAAAGCAAAGATAAAAGGGATAGCTTTTGAGACAATTGAATTAAGAAATGGTTCATTACCCATCTTAAGGCCAATGAGCGAAGTGGCTGGTAGAATGGCAGTACAGCTAGGGGCAAACTTGTTGCAGAAGTTTAACGGAGGATCTGGAGTTTTGTTAGGAGGAGTTCCCGGTGTGCCTCCCGCACATGTAACGATAATAGGGGGAGGAATTGTGGGGAAAAATGCAGCCAAGATGGCTGTAGGTTTAGGGGCAAGAGTAACCGTATTAGATATAAATACTACTAGATTAGCCTATCTTGATGATTTATTTAGAGGAAGAATTACTACACTACCCGCCAGCGAATACAATATTGAAAAGGCTGTTAAGACAGCTGACTTGTTGATTAGCGGGATATTAATCCCGGGCTGCATATCACCAATCATAGTAAGTGAGCAAATGGTAAAAAGCATGAAAAAGGGTTCAGTCATAATCGATGTTTCAGTAGATCACGGACCCTCAATCGAGACTGTAGATAGGATTACCACCCATGAAGATCCATATTACATTAAACATGGAATACTTCACTACTCTGTAGACAATATGGCTGGTGCCTTTCCCAGAACATCTACTATGGCCTTAGAAGCAGCAATATTACCCTATGGATTAATGCTTGCTGATTTAGGACTTGAAAGAGCTGTAGCAGAAAGCGATTCGCTGTTAAAGGGATTAAATATATATGATGGCCATATTACCTACCAAGGGGTTGCTGAAAGCCACGGCTTACCCTATGTAAACTATAATTTACTAAGAAGAGAATAAGGAGACTATATGAAAATAGATGTATTAGTAGCTGAGATAGGATCAACTACAACTTTAGTGAATGCATTTGATAAGGTTCATGCTGATGCTCCAGTATTTTGGGGACAGGGGCAGGCACCTACATCGGTCAAGGACGGAGATGTAAGGATAGGCTTGCAGGCTGCTATCGACGATCTATGCAGAAAAAAAGGCCTAGAATCAATTGAATATGGTGAGATGCTGGCAACCTCAAGTGCTGCTGGCGGTTTAAAAATGACAGTACACGGCCTTGTTTATGACATGACGGCCAAGGCTGCCAAGGAAGCTGCCTTGGGAGCAGGGGCGATTATCCATCAGGTTACTGCCGGTAGGTTGCGCAGAAGCGATATTCAAAAAATCAAGGATATCAAGCCTAATTTAATAATGATAGCAGGTGGAGTTGACTATGGTGAGCGTGATACCGCAATCTACAATGCAGAGATGATTCGTTCATTAGATTTGAATATACCTGTAATATATGCGGGCAATGTAGAGAATCAGGAGGAGATGCGCCTGATCTTTGAGGATTCAAAGACTCCTTTATATATAGTAGAAAATGTATATCCGAAGATAGATGAATTAAAGGTTGAGCCTGCAAGAAGAGTAATACAGGATGCATTTGAAGAGCATATAGTTCAGGCCCCCGGAATGAAACATGTAAGAGATCTTGTAAACGGGCCAATTATACCCACTCCGGGCGCTGTCATGGAATGTGCAAAACTTCTATACGAAAGGATTGGAGACCTAATTATATTAGATGTTGGAGGGGCAACAACCGACCTTCACTCCGTTACGGTCGGTTCGGAAGAGATCTCAAGGATTTTGGTAAATCCCGAGCCTGTAGCAAAGCGTACAGTGGAGGGAGACCTAGGTGTCTATGTCAATATGAAAAACATAGTAAGCCTGATTGGAGAAGATAAAATAAAAGAGGAATTGAATATCGATTTAGAAGGCATAATGAAGTCATATAAACCAGTACCGGAAAGGGAAGATGAGATAAAATTTGTAGAACGTCTGACAAAAGAAGCAGTGCTTAAAGCAACGGAACGCCATGCAGGAAGAATAAGATATGTATATGGCCCGACGGGAAGAAGCACGCTTGCTGAGGGAAAAGACTTATCCCAGATCAAATACATCATAGGAACTGGTGGCGCATTAACCAGACTTCCCAACAGGGTTGAAATCATGAAGGCAATAGCAAGGCACAATGAAACTGGCCTTCTTCTCTTCCCTAACGAGGAAGCTGAAGTTTTGGTTGATAATGATTATATAATGGCATCCTTAGGTGTACTATCGAAAAACTACTTAAATGCCGCTTTGTATTTTCTCGAAAAAAGTTTGAGAATAAAAATGTAGGAGGTTCCAATGTATCCGGAATTAACAATTGATCTAAAAAAGCTGCAAAAGAACTTAGATGTACTTAGCAATATTGCAAAAAAGGGCGATTGTTCATTGATGATTGTTACTAAGTCTGTTTGCGCCGACAGAAAGATAGCAGAGCTTATTGCGGAACATGAGGGTGTTGAATATTTTGCAGATTCAAGGATAAAGAATATAAAAAGCTATCATGATTTGCCTAAAAAAAAGGTGCTCTTAAGACTACCACAAAAGTGTGAAATTGAAGAGGTTGTGACCTATGCAGACATCAGTTTTAACTCTGAGATTGAAACAATTAAGATGCTTAACGATGAGGCTAAAAGACAGGGAAAGGTACATAATATTGTCTTGATGATAGATCTAGGAGACTTAAGGGAAGGTATTTTCTTTAAATATGAGGAGGAAATTTTTAAGGCAGTAGAACAAATATTAAGACTTTCTAATATAGCTCTATATGGCTTGGGAATCAATCTCACATGCTATGGGGCTATCATTCCTAAGTATGATAATCTTTCTATACTTGTAGATCTTGCTAGAGGTATTGAAGACAGGTTCAGTATTAAAATTCCAATGCTTTCAGGAGGTAACTCCAGCAGTCTTTACTTGATTGAAAAAAATGAGCTCCCTAAAGGTATCAACAATTTAAGGCTGGGAGAGGCCTTTGTATTAGGTAATGAAACGGCCTATGGCGAACACATTGAAGGGACCTTTAAGGATGCAATTACCCTTAAGGCACAGATTATTGAACTTGCAATAAAGCCGTCACTGCCTATAGGGGAGGTAGGTATGGATGCTTTTGGAAATAAGCCTTACTATGAAGATAGGGGAGACAGAAAAAGAGCTATTTTAGCAATAGGCAAACAGGATACAGACATAGAGAGTATGACTCCCGTTGATCCTAAAATTGATATTCTTGGTGCAAGCTCAGACCATCTTATTATGGATGTTACTGATTCTGATAGGGAGTATAGGGTGGGTGATACCATACAATTTACATTAGGATATGGGGGATTATTAAAATCGGCTACCAGTAGCTATGTTAGCCGAACATATAAATAGCAAATAGTATTTTTTCTGAGGGAGATTTGAAGCTCCCTTTTTTAATTACAAAATTGTCTGAACATTATACATTGTTAATACATATAAAATAGAAGATCCTAAAAGCAATTAGTAAGTAGAGAGGTAAATAATGCATAAATCGGTTTTATCGATCTTAGAAGCAGTCCCTATTCCGAAGATGGCTGAAGTTACGCAGGTATTTAATCAGGACTCATTGAAAGATTGCGTTGCTGAACTAATGGACCAGCTAGAAAGCTCCGGTGTAGGAGAACAAATAAAAGCAGGAATGAATATAGCCATTACTGGAGGAAGTAGAGGAATATCCAACATCTCTGCTTTAACAAAAGCTACGGGAAATTTTGTTAAATCAAAAGGGGCTAACCCCTTCGTAGTTCCTGCCATGGGTAGCCATGGCGGAGCTACAGATCAAGGGCAGAAGGATCTTCTTGCTCAGTATGGAATAACAGAAAAACAGGTAGATATGCCTATCCTGAGTTCTATGGAAGTTGTTAAGATTGGAGAACTCAGGGATGCTACACCGGTATATTTTGATAAACTTGCCTATCAGGCTGATGGAATCATAATAATAAACCGTATTAAGATGCATACAGGGTTTCGTGCTCGCTATGAAAGCGGTTTGATGAAAATGCTGTCTGTGGGACTTGGTAAACAGGAAGGTGCCGATGCATATCATGCAAAGGGTCTTGATCAACTAGGCCTATACGTAGAGGAAGCAGGCAAATATCTACTAGATCATACAAAAGTAATTTTGGGAATTGCCATATTGGAAAACGCCTATGATGAAACTTGTTGTATCAGGGTTCTTCGTAGGGAAGAAATTGCAGAAGAAGAGCCCAAGTTATTAATTGAATCAAAAAAGAATTTACCCTGCATAAAATTCAAGGACTTAGACCTTCTTTTAATTGATAAAATAGGAAAAAACTATAGTGGTGCAGGAATGGACCCAAATATTACGGGAAAATTCGTAAATCCATCTATTGAAAGCAATCCTATTTCAAAGATAATTGCTGTCTTAGACCTTTCTGAAGAGACAGAGGGGAATGGCAATGGAATCGGTTTGGCTGATGTTACAACTAAGCGCGTAGTCAATAAACTGGATTATGCGTCAATGTATATGAATGGACTTACAAGTGGCGTGACAGAATCATCTAAGATTCCAATGTTTTATGATAATGATAAGCAAGCGATTCAGGCGGCAATTAAACTTTCAAAGCAACTAAATCCTAAAAACCTCAGGATGGTAAGGATAGAAAATACTTTAGATTTGAGTCGCATTATGATTTCAGAGAGCTTAGCAGAGGAGGCTAAAATGCGCAAAGATATAATATTTAATGAGGAATTTCATGACCTTACATTTAATGAGGAAAACAATCTCTTTTAGAGATAGCTTATTATGACCTT
Source organism: Clostridiales bacterium (assembly GCA_012523915.1). Classification (GTDB taxonomy): domain Bacteria; phylum Bacillota; class Clostridia; order Peptostreptococcales; family Anaerovoracaceae; genus JAAYHT01. The sequence continues at coordinate 31,115 of JAAYSU010000095.1, read as the reverse complement.
CTCTTTCACTAGCTTCCTATGAATCACATAAGCAAATCTACAAACATAGGAAGCTAGTGTAACTTATAACTTACTAATCAGCCAACCTTTTTTCTCCGGTAATTTCCTGAATAGGTTTAATATCCTGGGATACTTCCACTGTGCCTAGATATTCGCCTTTCGCATTTCTCACGGCAAAGTAGCGAATGTATACATATTTATCCCCTAATTTTATCCAAAAATCCTCATGATCCTTTTTGCCTGATTTTAGGTCTTCAACGATTCCTTCGACTATGTGTACGCTAGCTGGAGGATGGCAGTTGCTGACCTCTCTTCCTATTATGGTTTTAGGTCTAGCAAATATTCTTTCCTTACCTTGAGAGAAGTACTTTACCTTACCTTCTTTATCTACAAAGGTCATATCTATGGGAAGGCTGTTAAGCAAAGCATTTATTTCTTCTGGAGTCATATAACCAGCATCAAAATGAACATAGCCTTCGCTTATTGCATCAGGGTGGGATTGAGCATGGTCTTGTTTCTCGCGGATTGGAAGCCATCTCATTGTAGGCTTATACAAGCAATAGCCAATTTCATCGCTAGCTTCTTCGATTTCTATCCATTCGTCAATAGAAAGTGTATCTAGTACCATTGGAAACAGGATGTTTTCTTCTTTAAATATCATCTCTATAATCCGTTCAGCAGCAGCTTTAGCCTTTTCTACAATATCGCTCTTAGCTGATTTTCCGTCTTTGAGAAGCGCAATAACCTCTTTTATTTCTTCCCTAATCTCATCATCGACACCCCACATAACTTTGGGAGGTGCAGTAATCCCGTACTTTTCCATATAGGGGAAGAGGAGGTTTTCTTTTCTTGAGTAGTGCTTGTCAATTTCCCAAAGCTTATCAAAGATTTCGGAAAGTTGAATTAGATCGATAGAATCTTCAGAATCTAGCATAGGTAAAAGTCTGTCGTCGATAAGTGCTTCAATAGCTTTGTTTTCTTCGCGGAAAGTGTGTACTGGATGGCCCGGAATTTCAGCTTCATTTTCAGGGCGATGGATTTCTTCGATAGAACCTTTAAATACTGCTGCATGAACATCGCAGAGTCGCTGTACTTCCTCGACAGGCATTCCTTCGTTAATCAAGGCCTGTTCCATCTCGGATATTTCAGTAGGAGAGACGCCCTCGATTAAGGCGGCAAATCTTGATTGTACTTCTTCTACAGTTTTTCCTGCATGAAGTTCCAGAATAAGTTCCTTTAAGACTTTTTGCCGATATTCTCGGTTATTAATAAGTTCACTCATAGTAATCCTCCATTAAACTGCACTGACATTTATATTTATAAAACAATTATACCCTATATTGTAAACAGATAACAGAAAATTAGGCCAAACAGACTCCGTGATTTGACAAGTTCAAATCTATACAATATAATTAAACTTGGTTGAGAGCAACTGAAATCAATTTACGTTGCTCTTTATTTTTGCAATAAGTCAATATGTAAGCTAGTTAATAGGTGAGGAGGGTGGGTATTAGATGGGCATATTGCAATTTGACAATTATATACAGTTATGTATTTTACTCTTTTTCATAGGTTCTATTATAGCATTAGGGCTTAATAAGAAAGCTAGACTATGTAATTACGTCTCAAACGGCATCTCTATTATTGCAACAGCTTTACTTGCCTTTGCTTCAATAATGCAAATCATGGGTGGAAAGGATGTTATAAAGCTTAGTTTATTAAAATCCACCCTGCCATTTATCAGGTTGGAAATGACGATTGATGGGCTGTCTGCTATATTTTTATTGATTCTATCCCTTTTAACAATCTGTGTTTCCACATATTCAATTGGATATATATCGAGCTATTACGGAAAAAGAAATGTAGGGCTATTTTACTTTTTATACATGTCATTCATCCTGTCGATGATATTTGTATTTACTTCATCGAATGCGGTATTCTTTTATATCGTATGGGAGGGGATGGCACTCTTATCCTATTTTCTCGTAATCTATGAGTCTGAAAGAAGTGAGAACAGGCAGGCAGGTACCTTGTATATAGTTATGACTCATATCGGTACAGCCTTTCTTTTAATAGGAATTATGATCAGCTATAGCTATACTAACTCATTTGATCTGTTTGGAAGTTCAGATGCCATACCTGCTGGAGCAAAGAATGTTATTTTTATCATGTATTTGCTAGGATTCGGGACAAAGGCAGGGGCGATACCCTTGCATATATGGTTACCCTATGCACATCCTGCAGCGCCTAGCAATGTGTCTGCCCTTATGTCAGGCATAATGATCAAAACTGCGGTTTACGGTCTAATACGCTTTGTAATGGGGTTCTTAGGTTTGCAAGAAGCCTGGTGGGGCATTCTAATTATTATTATCGGGATTGTTTCTGCTGTATTGGGTGTTGCCTATGCCATGATGGAAACGGATATTAAAAGAATATTAGCATACAGCAGTGTAGAGAATATGGGGATCATCCTCCTTGGTCTAGGAGTGAGTTTTACAGCCCTTGCCTATGGCAATTTACTTGTAGGCCAGCTGGCACTGATAGCCTCAATCCTTCATACCTTAAATCATGCTCTTTTTAAGGGAGGATTGTTTTTAGGTGCAGGTTCTGTTCATTATGCCACGGGGACAAAGGATATTGAAAAACTGGGTGGACTGATTAAAAAGATGCCGATTTCTGCCTTGCTGGTTCTATGCTTTTCATTGGCAGTATCCTCAATAGTACCCTTTAATGGATTTATAGGCGAATGGCTTACAATGCAATCTATATTTGCTTCCGTAGCACATGGCAAGCATGGAATTAATATTCTCTTAATCTTGGGAGTTGCAGCCTTGGGATTGGCAGGGGCCTTGGCCGCAGCTTGTTTCGTGAGATTTTTTGGAATCTCGTTTTTAGGAATTGAAAGAAGTGAGCATGCGCTAAAGGCCGAGGAAGTACCTAGAAGTATGAATATAGCTATGGGCATTCTGGCTCTTATTTGCTTATCGATAGGAATTTTTCCTTTAGTAGCAATAAAACTTATAGATAGGGCGAGCTATGGTCTACTTGGCAGCTCTATCCTTGATCAAATTCAGGGAGGATTTTTAGTCAGCTGGTATTCAATGGAGTTTACGAGTAATCGTATATCCTCATTTGAAATATTAGCTGTGCTTGTTGTTATAATTTTGCTGTCTTTACTTGCCCTTAGGGTCCTTGGAGGAAAATATATTGAGAGAAGGTATGGTACATGGGACTGTGGTTTTGAGGCCCTTAATTCGAGGATGCAGTATACGGCTACGGGCTTTTCTAAACCAATAAGAATCATTTTTCGTATTCTGTTTCGACCCTCCCGCAAGAGATCTACAAAGGGCGGAACGGCTTACTACCCTGAAACTATTGAGTACACTGTGGATTCGGAGTCCGTCTTTGAAAAATATATCTATAAACCTGTATTTGTTAGGGCAAGGATATGGTCTAGAAGGACCAAGTTTACAGTTCAAACCGGAAATATTCATAATTACCTGACCTATATTTTCATAACAGTTATAGTATTAATGGCATACAACAGCTTTATATAAATTAAATTTTGCGGAGTATAAGGATTGTGATAGATTATGACTTACATTATTTACATAATAGTTCAGATAATGATAATGTTGCTGCTTGCACCTCTAATCAACGGTATCATTAAAAAGATTAAGGCTTTTACGCAGAAGAGAACGGGGCCTCCAATTCTTCAGATGTACTATGATTTATTTAAGTTGATTAGGAAAAATAGCGTGGTTTCGGAAGCATCCTCATGGATCTACAAGGCTGCGCCCTACATAGTCTTTTCAACTTCTTTAACGGCAGCTTTGCTTGTGCCTGTTACAATCAAGCTTGTCCCGTCGTTCAATATATCGGGGGATTTCGTTATTTTTGTATCCATACTGGCGCTTGGCAGGTTTTTCATGATGGCAGCGGGACTGGATACAGGAAGCACATTTGGGGGAATGGGCAGTAGCAGAGAGGCGATGATTTCGTCTTTAGCGGAGCCTTCAATATTGGTTTGCCTTTTCACAGCAGGGCTTATTGCGGGCTCTACATCCTTGGATCAAATGATGATGTTCATGCAGGCTAAGGGGCAGGGTATCATACTTATGAATCCAGCTATCATCCTATTATTCCTAGCACTATTAACTATTATCATAATGGAGACGGCGCGCATTCCAATAGATGATCCTTCTACCCATCTTGAACTTACCATGGTTCACGAGGCTATGATTTTAGAATATTCCGGAAGGCATCTTGCATTGATGGAGTATGGTGCGGCTATAAAACAGCTGATTTTTATCACACTTTTAGTAAACCTATTGCTCCCCCACGATCAATTCATAGGGGCAGCAGGATTAGGAGGAATTCTAATTTCACTCTTAATATATTTTTTAAAAGTAATAGTTATTACAGTAGTGATTGCCTTGATTGAGATAAATACTGTCAAGCTACGCCTTTTCAGCATACCTAACCTGGCAGCACTTTCATTTATATTATCGTTCTTGGCATTTTTACAATATTTCCTTTTAGGAGGTGGCTATGTCCAGCTTATTTGATATATTATCGGTCATGATACTCTTGTCTTCATTTGTTCTGATGGCGAACAAGAGAATAAAATCCTATATTAAGACCTTTCGCATACAGTCGCTTTTAATTGCAATTGTGGCTGGCATCTTAGGCATTCAACTTATAATTAACGAAGGTCGGGTTGATGTCTTGATAGTTTGTATCATTATCGTGCTATTGAAGGTAATATATATTCCCAATTTGCTTAGAAGGACCTACCTTGGTGTAGAGCACAGGGTGGAAAAGGATTTCATCTGGAATATTCCGATTTTGGTCTTAATCTGCTGTGGCCTTGTAGTGTTTATCTACTTTTCCATTACCGCAATTGAAGGTATCAGTGAAGATATTAGCACTATACAGCTTGTAAACTCTGTATCAGTCGTCTTGATAGGATTATTCTTCATGATAAGCAGGAAAAAAGCAATAGGCCTTATCATCGGCTTTCTGGAGTTGGAAAATGGCATATTCGTTACAGCAATGTTTGCAACAGATGGAATGCCCTTTATTGTGGATTTGGGAATATTTATAGATATGCTTACTGCTGTAATGATCATGGGAGTTATGGTGTTTAGAATAAGCGATAAGTTTGACACCATAAATATTGACGAGTTAAACAAATTGAAAGGATAATCAGTATGAGTCTTTTACTGTTAATCATACCATTAATAGCAGTTCTGCTATTTATTTTTATAAAAAAAGATTATTTGTTGCATGCTGTTAGCATATCAGCATTAGGCCTGCAGGTGTTATTGGCTGCATTTTTAACAAAAGATGTAGTTGTTTTCGGGAAAGTGGAATCCGCTTTCTTTTATCTAGATTCTCTGAGCATAATCATCTTGGATATTGTACTTCTCATCAGTTTCTTTGTAGCGGTTTACTCAATCCAATATCTAAAGGAAGATTTAAGACCAGGAGCTCTAGATTTAAAGAAGGTAAAGCTTTATTACATACTCATGCATTTGTTTATCTTTACAATGGTATTAGCACTAGTCGTAAAAAACATGGGTATTATGTGGATTGCTATTGAGGCAACTACTTTAGCATCTGTATTTCTAGTAGGATTTGATAATGATAAATTCTCCTTAGAAGCGGCTTGGAAATATATAATAATATGTTCTGTAGGAATAGCGATTGCAATGCTTGGAATCATTCTCCTTCACCTATCTTCAATAGGTTTACTAGAAAACAGTGGTTTCCTGGATTGGGTCGCCCTCATGGAGAATGCAGAGAGCCTTAAGAGCGCCAGTGTTAGATTAGCCTTTATTTTTATTTTAGTAGGTTTCGGGACCAAGGCAGGGCTTGCTCCTATGCATACCTGGCTTCCCGATGCTCACAGCCAGGCTCCGTCGCCCATAAGTGCATTACTTTCAGGTGTACTCTTAAACAGTGCAATGTACGGCATTATACGCATGACTGCAATTGTCAACAAAAGTCTAGGAAGCAGTATTTATGCAGGAAGGCTTTTAATGGCCTTAGGAATTCTTTCTATTGTCACGGCGGCATTTTTCATTTTGACTCAGAGAGATCTAAAGAGGCTACTTGCCTATTCCAGCATAGAACACATGGGAATCGTAGCAGTTGCCATAGGATTCTTTACTCCACTTTCCATTTACGGCGGACTGCTTCATATGATAAACCATTCATTTACTAAATCGATGCTGTTTCTCAGTTCTGGAACATTGATTCAAAAATATGGGACTAAGAATATAGCTAAAATAAAAGGGGTTATAAGGTTACTTCCTTTTTCAGGAATAGCCTTCTTGCTTGGCCTATTTGCTATCGCAGGAATGCCACCCTTTAGCATATTTGCAAGTGAGTTCGGTATATTAATCTCTGTTTTTGAAGAAGGTAGCTATTTTATCGGTGGAGCCCTTGCCATACTCTTTGCTATTATATTTGCAGGTATAGGGGTTGCAATGTTCCGTATTTTTTATGGAAAAGGTGAGGAAAAAGATATTGAGCCCGGTGAGAACAATATTCCTGGGGCAGTGGTAATAATTATCCTCTTAGTTATTATAGCTATTACGGGTTTATTCATGCCTGAGACAATCTTAGACTTAGTATATGATGCTCAAAGCGTTATTTCCGGCATATAGAAAGGATGGAATCTTCCGTTGGAAAAAATGATTAGAAATCTAATATCTGTATTTAATAATAGTATTTTTAGTAGTGAGATTAAAAACGAGAATGAGCTTTATTTTGAAATAGATACTGATAAGGTAAGAGAAATATGCAGCTATATTCACAAGTCTAAGGATCTTCCTCTTGTATCAATGTTTGCTAGCGATGAGAGGGATCTAAACGGCAAGTACGCTATATTCTATGTTTTCGCAGAAAGACAGCAAGCAAATTTGCTGATACTAAAAACAACTATAGACCCAAACAGGATGGAGATACCATCAATAAGCGAAACAATTCCTGCAGCAGCATCCTATGAGAGGGAAATTAAGGATTTATTTGGAATCCATCCGATTGGTCATCCTGAGCCGAAAAGACTCGTCTTTCACAGCAATTGGCCTGAAGGGAAGCATCCTTTAAGAAAGGATTACAAATTGAATGAAAGGCCTAAGATTGCAAAGGAAATAATTGACTTCAAAAGGATAGAAGGAAAGGGTGTATATGAGATTCCTGTAGGGCCAGTTCATGCAGGCATTATTGAGCCGGGACATTTTCGATTCAGCGTTGCCGGAGAACCTATAATAAATCTGGAGGCCCAGCTATATTTTGTACATAAGGGAATCGAAAAACTAAGCGAGGGTAAGAGCATAGAAAATTGCTTATATATATCAGAGCGGATATCAGGAGATGAGACCTTTGCAAATTCACTTTGCTATTGCCAGGCTATAGAAAAGATCGCAAAAGTTAAGGTTCCACTACGTGCCCAATACACTAGGATCGTTTTTGCAGAACTTGAAAGGCTTATCAGCCATTTAGGAGATCTGGGAGGGATCTGTTTAGATACAGCCTATCTGTTTGCAGCCTTTCATTTCCGTACCCTTAGGGGATGGGCATATCTGGTGGCAGACGAGCTTTGCGGCATGCGTTTTTTAAGAAGTATAAATAAATTAGGGGGCATAAGGAAGGATTTTGTTTCAGGAAAAGAGAAATCCATCATAAAACAGCTAAGGAAGATAAGGGATGAGCTAGATGATACGGCTAAGATAATAAGATCAAACAGCATGTTTATAGATCGTGTGGAAAATACCGGAGTTCTTACCACAAGGACAGCAAGGGATTTGAATGCAGTAGGACCTGGAGGTCGTGCATCGGGGATAAATCACGATGTAAGAAAGGACTTCCCTTACCTAGTCTATGACCTGTTGGAATTCAAGGTTCCCTATTACCAGTATGGAGATGTGAATTGTAGGATGAATGTAAAGCTTGAAGAGTGCTTTGAGTCGATAGATTTAATTATTAAGGCTATAGAACTTATGCCCGCTGGAAAGATTTCAGAAACCATACCTACACTGGAACCCTATAGCTCTGCTTTTGGGATAACGGAAAGCGCAAGGGGCGAGAATATTCATTTTGTTATGGTGGGAGAAAACAATTCCGTATTCCGTTATAAGATCAGAACCCCATCTTTTTGCAACTGGCCAGCACTTTGCCAGGCTGTCAGAGGGAATATAGTTCCGGATTTTCCTTTGATCAATAAGAGTTTTAACCTTTCCTACGCAGGCAATGACTTATAGAAAGGGTGATATATATGTTTGACAAGACGAAAAAAATACTGAAATATCCAAGACTTACTCAGGACAGCCCAAAGAGGGAAGCGAATTTTGATCACTACCTTGGGAATCCATTCATAGATACTTCTGCATGCGATATGTGCGGTGAATGTGCCAGCGATTGCCCTTCCAACGCTATATTTAATGATGAGGCTAAAGGCAGGCTAGATATAAGATATGATCAATGTATTTATTGTATGCAGTGCGTTGACTCTTGTCGCTTAAATGCTATAAATACTATGAAAAGAATCTTTTTAGCTGAGAAAGATAAGGACATGTTAAGGATGAGCGCCTATTCGGCAGATGAAAAAGATACCGTTGAGTGGGAGCAGCTAGGTAAAAAATTGCACACAGAGATAAAAAGTGTATTTGGACGGAGCCTTAATATCCGCGAAGTGGATTCAGGCTCCTGCAATGGATGCGATTATGAGATAAATGCACTTAATAATCCTTTCATTGATGTTGAAAGATTTGGCGTTAGTTTTGTTGCATCACCTAGACATGCAGACATGCTTTTAGTAACTGGTGCTGCTGTAAGAAACATGGAGCAGGCCTTACTAAAAACCTACAATGCTACTCCTGATCCTAAGCTTGTAGTAGCAGTAGGAGCCTGCGCCTGTAGCGGAGGGATATTCAGGGATAGCTATGCTACTAGAAAGGGGATAGAAGAAATTATTCCAGTAGATGTTTATGTGCCGGGATGTCCCCCAAGACCCCAGGCGATTGTTTACGGCATATTAAAAGCAATAGGACGCTTGTAATACTATTCTATAACCTCATACCCTCTGTTCCTTAGTTCCTGCTTAATAGTTTCCATATCAAGACCCTTCATCTTGGCTCCTTTTGGAATAGTCATAAAGCGTCCCACAGTATTCAGCATAGCAGGAGAAATAGATTCAAAGCCTAATTCCTTCATAAAATCCAAGATTTCGGGATGGGCTTTGCAAATCTCACTTATACTATTAGATAGATCAATAGTCTTACTCATTATTACACCTCCGATATGGTTATGATATTATATTATATATACCCAAAAATCGGGCTTAAATAGGGTATGCGTTTACATAAAGTAGAAATTATATTAGAATATATGTATATTGCGTAAGTTAATACTTGAAGAAAGGAACAGATAGTATGAGTTATATACCCAATATGGAAGAAGCTCGCGAAATATTGAGAGAATATAATAAAGAGGACTTTCATTTGAAGCATGCTGAAATAGTATCAGGAGTAATGCGTTATTTTGCAAAAGAATATGATCCTGAGGGTGAAGAGTATTGGGCTGTAGTAGGCCTACTACACGACTTGGATTATGAAATGTATCCTGATGAGCATTGTGTAAAACAAAAAGAGATAATGAAAGAACTAAACTTAGACGAAGGCTTGATAAAATCCACCATAAGTCATGGTTGGGGAGCTACTGATGTAGATGTGGAGCCTACTGAATTTATGGAGAAGATCCTTTATGCTATAGATGAATTGACGGGACTTATTGGCGCAGTTGCAATTATGAGACCTTCAAAGAGCGTAGATGATTTAGGGGTTAAGTCTGTTAAAAAGAAATACAAGTCTCCTTCCTTTGCCGCCGGCTGCTCAAGGGAAATAATAAACAAGGGAGCTGAGATGCTCGGATGGGAACTAGATGAATTGATCGAAAAAACAATCATGGCCATGCGTAGTCTGAATCCTGAGGCCGGGATATAGTGTTCTGAAGGGAGACAAGTATGGGGTTTATTACCTTACTCCTGATTGCCTTGGGCCTGGCCATGGATGCATTTGCTGTTTCTGTTTCAAACGGGATTTGCTATATTAAAACAGGCCTAAAGGAAGCATTCTATACAGGATTTGCTTTTGGATTATTCCAAGCCATAATGCCGCTTTTAGGGTATTATGCAGGCAGCATATTTAGCGATTCAGTAGAGTTTTTAGGACCTTGGATAGCACTTATTTTACTTGTAATTATCGGTGGAAGCATGGTAATTGGGGCAATAAAGGAGATCAGAAACCCCGGGATTGATAGATACCGAGTTAGTTGTAGTATTAAAGATCTATCCATACAGGGGATTGCAACCAGTATCGATGCTCTTGCGGTTGGAGTCAGCTTAGCAGTCATTAAAACCAATATCTTTACTGCAGTGGCCTTGATTGGAATAGTAACCTTTATCTGCTGCTTTATTGGGGTATTAATCGGTAGTGGCATAGGAAGAAAATTAAAGGAAAAGGCGGAAATAGTCGGGGGCTGCATTCTAATATTGATCGGTATTAAAATATTTATAGAAAACTCCATGTAGCCTTTAGGAGGGAGAATATATATGGGTTTATATGAGTCGGGTGAAAATTATCTTGAAACTATCCTAATTCTTGAAAAAAAGAATGGAGTAGTCAGATCTATTGATATTGCCACAGAACTAGATTATTCAAAGGCCAGTATAAGCAGAGCAATGGGCATATTAAAAAAGGCCAACTATATTATTATGGAGAAAAACGGTGATATAGTCCTCACCAAAAAAGGACGGGAAAAAGCCAATCAAATATATGAAAGGCATCGGTTAATAACGGATTACCTTATACATGCTCTCGGTGTTGAAAGGGAGATTGCAACAGAGGATGCCTGTAGAATAGAGCACGTTATTAGCGAGGACTCTTTTATGAAAATAAAAGAATGGGTGGAAAAAAACACTTAATCCATATCATTTCGTTTTCTTTCAGAGATTGTAAGCCCTATAAGTATCAGTGCTGTACCTGATATTGAAGCCCATGTTATAGGTTCTCCCAAGGTTATAACCGAGAAAATTATAGTAACAATAGGTGAAAGATATATATACGTACTGGTTTTTACTGATCCTAAGGTTTTTACGGCGTAATTCCATGTAACAAAACATATTCCTGAAGCTAAAAGCCCTAGGAAAAGAATGTTGAAAATATTTGAAGACAATAATTTAGTTAATTTGAAAGGTTCTATAAATCTAGTCAAAGTAAATTCAAAGTCCATTAATAATGAAGTTGGGATCATGAATATAAGGCCGTAAAAAAAGACCTTACGGGTGCTTTGTACTATGGTATATTTCCCATTATTTACAAGGGTAAGCAGGTTTGAAAATACAGCCCAGGATAAAGCTGCTATAAGTAGCAGTATATCCCCAATGGGATTTAGTTTTAAAATAAAGCTTCCATTGAAACTTATAAAACTGATTCCAATAATAGCTATAATAAAGCCGATTACAAAAGGTCGGCTTAATTTTTGACCATCTTTCATAAAATGGGATATGATTGCCGTAAACATAGGTGCTACTGAAACCAAAACACCGGCATTTGAAGCAAGGGTGTATGTCAGACCTATATTCTGAAATAGGAAATATATTAAAACACCGGAAAAACCGGCAGCAATAAATATCAGTTCTTCTTTTTTAGAGTCTGGTATCATGGGTTTTGGTGACAAAATGAAAAGCAAAATATATGCTATTATAAAACGAAATACGAGGATTTCAGTTGGTGTGAAATCCTCTAATAGTATCTTCGTTGAAACATAGGTTGTACTCCATACTATAATACAAAATGACGCAGCTAAATGACCAAGTTTTCTATTGTAAGTTTCCATATTCTCCTCTATCTATTACCATATCTCACTAAAATCTACGTATTCCCAAACTATATGATCACCATCGGAAAGCACATACTCCGCAGCTCCTACTGTAGGTGATTCATCGTTAACCCAGTATAACCAGCCAAATAAATCTCCATAATCCTTTTCGAAAAGGCCATTTATACCGGAAACGTAAGCTCTGTTTTCTGATAGGACTACTGCAACCCCTTCTTCTTTGCCGAAATCAACTAATATACTTAAAGCAGTATCCCCATCCTTTATAGGATATTCAACTGATATGTCTGAAGCTTCGTAATCATCTGGGAAATATATATCAAGCTTGATAGTGCCGATAGTATCAGCCTTATCTTGCGAAGCGTTATTACATCCCGTATAAAATAGAAATATAAGGGATATTAATAATATTGCAATTACTTTTTTACTCATATTGACAACCTCCAAATTAAGCCCTAGTATAACAAGAAATAAAAATCTTTTCAACTTAAAACAATTGTTGACGTACAAGGGCTTAGCTGATAGGATGAAATTAGAAAAATAAATAGTAATGTTTCATGTTCTGTTAGAGGTTAGCCTCTAATAGCTAAGAGGGAAGCAGGTGAAAGTCCTGCGCGGTCCCGCCGCTGTAAACGTGGAGTTTTGTTCATGGAGTGAATGGTCACCCAGTCACTAAAGCAAGCTTTGGGAAGACGAACAAAACTGTTGAGATCATATCTCAACAACACGTGAGCCAGAAGACCTGCATGAAGCTTTGATTTAAGCCAACGAGGAATTGGTGAGGATCATAATTTTTTTAACAGTAAATACGGACTGTGGCACTGCCACAGTCTTTCTTAATGGAGGAATTATTATGAAAAATCTTAAGAAACTAATAAGCCTATTGCTCATACTTGTAATAGTTATAGGTTCCTCTATAACAGTATATGCAGATATTGATATAGAAAAAGAGATAGAAAAGACTTCAAAATATTTAATACAAAAAGTACAAAACCCCTATCCAGGCATGATAGGTGGAGAATGGTTGATACTGGGGCTAACTAGATCAGGATTTGATCTACCCCATGGCTACATTGACAAATACTATGGGAATTTAGAAGATCTGTTTATTCAAAAACAGGGTGAGATTACTAGAAATAAGTATTCAGATTATTCCCGGATAATATTGGCACTTACCGCTATAGGGAAGGATGTTAGTAATGTTGCGGGCTATAACCCTTTAGAAAAGCTTGATGATTTCGAGTCAGTAAAAAAGCAGGGTATAAACGGCCCCCAATTTGCCCTAATAGCAAAAAACAGCGGTGGCTATGATTTATCTTCAGAAAAGGCTTTACTTAATTATATCCTTGATAAGGAGCTTCCTGGAGGGGGCTTCTGTTTAAGCGGTTCTATTGCTGATCCCGATATTACAGCTATAGCCATACAGGCCATTTCGGCTTACAAAGATCAAAAAGAGATAAAAGAAGTTATAGATAGAGCTTTAGATAAACTTTTAGAAATGGAATTGGATAATGCAGAGAGTCTCTCTCAAGCAATAATCGCCCTTACTTCCATGGGCATAGATCCTGAGAAATATGGATACGTTACAAGCCTATTGAACTATAGGCTAAAAGATGGCAGCTTCCGCCATGAATTAAAGGGAGATTCCGATTTTATGCCTACAGAGCAAGCACTTTTAGCCCTTGCTGCATATAAGCTGTTCACAAATGGTGAATCGACGATATACGATATGAAAGATGTAAATGCAGGAAAGCTCTATAAATATAAAGTACTTCTAAATGGCAGATACATGGTCTTCGATCAACCGCCAATAAATGTAGAAGGAAGAGTATTAGTTCCCATGAGAGCAATCTTTGAAAGCTTAGGAGCAACAGTAAAGTGGGAGCAGGATATTAAAAGGGTGACGGGAACCCTTGATGATATCAATGTAATACTGACTATCGGTGATAAGAAAGTATACTTAAACAACAAAGAAATAGATCTGGATGTTCCGGCATTAGTACAAAACGGCAGGACAATGGTACCTGTACGTTTTATATCAGAAAGTTTAAATGCAAAAGTTGATTGGGATGCTGATACGAGTACGGTTATAATAACCAAGGAGTAAAAATGGTTAAAAAAATTTCAATAATTTTGATTCTTTTTATACTAGCTTTCTATTTAATAGGATGTCAAACAAAGGATATAGAGACACCACCACAGGAAGAAGAGATCGTTTATCAAGAAGAAGAAACAGTCATTGAAAACAATGAAGCAGAGGAAGAGATTATCATACCACCTTCTTCTTCTACCACTGGGGAAGAAGGAACAGAGACTATAAAGCCTGTCAAACAGGTCAAAGAAGAAGAGATCAACAGCTGCACCATTTCGATAGATTGTAAATCGGTATTAGACAATATAGATAAGCTTGATCCTTCTAAGCTTGAGATTATACCACAAGACGGGGTAATTCTTGCTCCTATAGAGCTTGAATTTAATCCGGGGGAAACAGTCTTCGATTTACTATTAAAAGTTACAAGAGAAAATGGAATCCATATGGAACATTCATCAAATCCTGCTTTAGGTAGTTACTATGTTGAAGGCATTAATAATTTATATGAGTTTGACTGCGGGGAATTATCAGGCTGGACCTATACAGTTAATGGTGAAAGCATCGGCTACGGAAGCAGCAACTATATAATTTCCGATGGCGATGTAGTCAAATGGATTTATACCTGCGACCAGGGCAGGGATATTGGAGGGAATTAATATTATGAGAAGAAAACGAATAGCATTTATATTAATCTTAGCAATTATACTTACATCTTTTAGTTTTACACAGGATCTTACTACTGTGTATGGATCAGAATCTTCCCAAGCAGAAAAAAGTCTCTTAAAAGCTGTAGAATATTATTATACTTATGAGAATGCAAAACTTAATGACTGGGAAGAGCTAATGGCAATTTACGGATCAGGCGACGAGATCACAAGGTGGCAGCTACCTGATATTCCAAAGGTAGATCCTGGATCTATAAAAAGCTACCTGCCTGCCATAATTACTTCCCTTATTAAAGGTAAAAACCCAAAAGACTTAGTAGAGGCTCTATTAAAGAAATCAGATAATGGTATATTCTCTAATCATGCAGATGTACAAAGCTTAGCAATGCTAGGAGTTGAAATAGCAAGCAAAGCAGGAATCGATTTTGAAAGTAACGGTTATAGCGGGATTGAAGCCGCTACTCACTTAATTAGTTTAAAGGACAGTGAAAAAGATGGGTTTACCGGAGAATATGATGGAGAACTAATAACAGTTGATACAACAGGATATGTAGCCTTAGCGCTTGCCCCATATATATATAATGAAGAAGTTAAAACATGTATAGAGGATATAGTAGACTTTTTTGAAGATGAACAGCTTGATAATGGAGGTTTTAATTATAGGTCTGTTTGGGAAGGTACTACCTATGAATATGAAAGTGCTAACTCTACTTCAATAGCGGTATGGGGGCTTATCGCTATTAGGGAAGAAAGTGATGAGCAAAAATTGAATTATAGAATTGATAATATAATTTCAAAAACTGTACCAGCACTTACAAAATGGCAAAATGAAGATGGTAGTTTTGGTACTGACAGCGATGGACAAGGAAACTTCAATAGCCTAACTAGCAGACAGGTTATGATAGCGCTATACTGTATTGCTTCTGAGTCTAATATCTTTAATAAGATCGGTCTAAACGAAGATGAACTGGTCAGTGTTTATGTACGTGTTGAATCAGACAAGCACCTTCCTATAGATGAAAGAATCACAGTAGCTAAGGATAAGAATACTACGGTTGCTGATGCTATAGAATTGGCAAAGCAAAAGTCAGGCTATACAGATGAATTTAATTACGAGGTCTATAATTTTAAACTCAATAGTAGTCTATCTTCTTCAAGTGCATCAATTGATTTGGATTCAAATGAAATATTAATGTTAGATATTTATGTTACAACACGTTCTGCTTTTGAAACTAACTACCTTTCAGGTGAAATGAATACTCCGCAAACAATAAAACTTATAAATCCAGAAACCAATGAACCGCTTTCTGGACTTGCAGTAACTATAGATGGTAGTTATGTCGGATATCAATATTTTGAACCCTACGATCCTCTTGAAACAGATATTACAGATATTAATGGAATGTTCACAATACCTGCGGATAAATTTTTAGAAGCAGGAGAATATATTGTATCTACTTCATCGGCAGGAATCTCAAAAGATATTTGCGTGATCAATATAAATCCAGGAAGTAGTGACTCTAAAACAGTAAGTGTAAGAGTCGAAGGAATAAATGAAAACATTGTTTATGAAAAAGATATAACAGTTACAAGCTCAGGTGATAAAATCTTGACGGCGCAAGATGCTCTGGAAAAAGCTTTATATGAAAATAATGTTGATTATAGTATTTATGATTCAGGCTATTTTTGGAACTTCTATATTAATGAAGGATCCGCACCTGTAGGCATTGGAAGTTATGTTATTGAAGATGGCGATGAAATCCTCGTCTTTTATGGTAAGTATGGCACTTTACTCCCCGTTGTTCAATATGAATATGATGAATATTTGAAAGTAACAATAAAGGATAAAGCATCAGGCGATCCCATTGAAGGAGTTGCCGTCAGTCTCAATAATAGTGTAACGGAAGTGACTGATGAAAATGGTACTGTAACCTTCTCAGGGATAGGTGCAGGTTCCTATAGTTTACAAGTGGAAAAAAAAGATGAAGATGGTTTACCTTTAATTGTGCGCCTAGCTCCTGATTATGTAATAAATATCTACGAGGAAACAGTTGTAGATAATGAAAATGAGATTATAGATTTAAGCAGTGTACCTTCTTCTAGGCCTCAGTCTATAACCGTACTAAAAAATGGAGGTATCAAGGTTCCATCTGTATTGCCTGAAATCAAAGTTGATTGCAGCAATGCAAATGGTGTTAAGCTTTTGATTCCGGCCGGAACGACAGTTTCAGGCACCGATTGGGACAATGTAATTGAACTTCCGAAAACTGAATCGGTTTCACTGCCTGATAAAAACGTTTCAAAAGCCATTCGTGTAGGTTCTAGCAACAGCTTGAATTTCAGCAAAGCTGTAAGGTTGCTATTCCCGGGGGATGGGAATAAAAAAGTAGGCTTTATTGATGAAAATAATGACTTTAATGAAATCACAGAAATACTGCCTGTAGATAGCGGAAATGCACTAAAAGGTTTGGAGGGTAAGATTACCGTAGGAGATGACCTGGTAGTATGGACAAAGCATATGACCACTTTTGTCACATATACTGATAAATCTTCGGACCCAGGTGGCGGAACCAAGAAGGATACTGCCACGATTAAAGTAATAGGCTATAAGGGAAGGGTAATTTTAGATACGACAAGTATGGAGATAAACAATGATACTGCCTACAGTATCCTAATTAAAACAGGATTAGATGTTGAGGAAAGTGGAGGCTATGTATCATCGATAGAGGGTTTAGCTGAGAAGGATTATGGCCCTTATAGCGGATGGAAATATAGTGTTAATGGTAGCTACCCGTCTGGAAGTGCTAAGAGTTACAGGCTCAAGGATGGGGACAGAGTAGTTTGGATATATGTGTTAGATGTTGATGAGGGCGAAGAAGGTCTTAAAGAAGAGCTTAAGGAGCTAGAAGAAGGCTCTAATATAGATGCAGCCTTGAAGCGCTTTAGAGATGTAAAAGAGAGCGATTGGTTTTGCGAAGCTGTAGGTTATCTAACTAAACTGGGTATTATAAGTGGTATGACGGAAGATACTTTTGCACCATATAACCAAATAACAAGGGCGGAGTTAGCTATGATACTTGCAAAATCTTCAGGCATTGATCTTAAAGAGTTTTCAAATTTAGATTCTTCCTTTAAAGATATAGATTCTAGTGATTGGTTTAATGAAGCTGTTTTATGGGCAGAAGAAGTTGGTATAGTAAAAGGCTATAAGCTTTCCGATGGTAGCTTTGTATTCAGGCCGGATAGTAATATAACTAGGCAGGAGATGGCTGTCATGATATATAACTTTATTAATCTAAAAGAATTAGACATAGAAGATAAAAATATAGTGGAAGGCTTTAAAGATGAGAACGAGATTGCAGATTATGCAAAAGAAGCAGTATCTGTAATGCAAAGAAAAGGGATAATTAACGGTGTTAAGAATCAAGATGGAAGCTATAGCTTTTTACCTGTAAACAATGCCAGCAGGGCAGAAGCAGCCGCCATGATTAAAGCGGTTATAGAACATATAGAAATATTGCAAGAAAATGAGAAATAGAACCCAGCATTATAAATATATGGAAGAGTTCATGGAATCCCCAGGACCTTGAAATATTTGGCCACTTTAGAACATATAGTATGGCGCCGACAGAGTAAAATATGCCACCTATAGCAATGAGGAGCATGCAATTAAAGGGCACAGCATGAAATGATTTAAAGTCGAATACTACTGCCCAACCAAGTAGTAGGTAAAATGCAGTGGAAAGCAGGCGAGGTGCATTGAGCCAAAGAAGTTTTACAATAATACCTAAGATTGCTATAGCCCAAATAATTGATGTAAATATATAACCGTAGGGTTTGTCCAAATATATTAGGGTTATAGGGGTATAAGTGCCTGCTATGAGCACATAGATCATAGCATGGTCTAGTTTACGCAAGCGTACTATGTGTTGTTTAGTAGTATTGACATAATGATAGATGGTGCTGGCGCTATAAAGCGCAATGAGGGACAGACCGAAGATTACAGCCCCTATAAGTGGTACAGGGGAAAAATCAGCTATTACTGTGCAATAGATGATCATTGCTAAGGATCCTACCACTGAAAGAAAAGCACCTATTGCATGTGTGTAACTACTTATAGGATCTCTGGCCTTTTTAAAATATCTATACATAAGTCTACCTCCATAGATCTAGTATTAATAACTATATTGTACGATATATGATACCATATCATAGAGAATAAGCAAACAGGATTGTAATATTAAATAAGACTAAGTATAATTTATACGTTTGGAGGTAGAGAAAAATGTCAAATAAAGGCTATAAAGAAATAATTAGTGCTGCCGTCAATGACAGCGACATATTTTTATCTGATATACCTGAAATAGATCTTTATATCGATCAGATTATTTCACTTATTGAAGATAAGTATAAGGACAATAAGAGGTCACCTAAGGACAAGCTCTTGACAAAGACTATGATTAACAACTACAGCAAAGAGGGCATCATCAAGCCCATCAAAGGGAAAAAATACTCAAGGGCACATATTATACAGATGCTGATGATTTATTCGATGAAAAACACATTAACAATTAAAGAGATAAAAGAAGTATTTGATAGTGGTAATTTCGATAAAGACTCTTTAATTAAATGCTACGTAGATTTTATAGAAGATAAATCTAAGATTAGAGAAATGACTAAGGAAATGGTGACTTCATTTATGGAAGAAGCGGATATAGATCTTGAAGAGGATAGTGACAAATTGTTTGCTCTTCTTGGAATCACCGCCATGTCTTCATATATGAAGAACATTGCACAAAGAATAGTAGATGAATATTGCATGGAAGGAAAATAAGTTGAAGGATACATTTGCTAGCTATCATCCAATTATCAATTTCATATATTTCTGTGCTGTGATAATATTCAGCATGTTGTTTTTGCACCCAATTTTTCTAGCAATAACAATTGCTGGTTCATTTACATATTCAGTAAGCTTAAATGGCATGAAGGGCCTTAGACAGATAGCTATCTACCTAGTACCCATGATGATACTCGCTACTTTAATCAATCCCCTTTTCAATCACAGGGGTGTCACAATCTTAGGTTATTTAAACAATAATCCGATTACACTAGAATCAATTTACTATGGAATAGCTGTAGGGATTATGTTTGGGTCGGTAATCCTATGGTTTTCATGCTTTTATTCAGTCTTTACTACGGACAAGCTTACTCATTTATTTGGAAGGATAGCTCCTTCGCTATCTTTGATTTTTTCGATGGTGCTTAGATTTGTACCGAGGTTTAAAACACAGCTGACAATAATTACAAATGGTCAGAAATGTCTTGGCCGAAATGTAACAGATGGTACCATAAGGCAGAGGTTGAAAAACGGTATAAAAATATTATCGATAATGATAAGCTGGGCATTGGAAAACTCAATCGAAACAGCTGACTCGATGAAATCAAGGGGCTATGGATTATCGGGCAGAACAAGCTTTTCAATCTACCGCTTTGATACAAGAGATAGGATCGCATTATTAGCACTATTAGTATTAATATTTTTGATAACTTACGGGGCTTTAATGGAATGGTACAAGATTCAATTTTTCCCGTCTGTTAAGGTAAAGTACAATACGACAGCTATATTTGCAGTATATTTTCTGCTCTGTTTTGCACCTACATTTCTTAATATTTGGGAGGCTATTAAGTGGAAACGTTTAAAATCGAAGATCTAAGTTTTTATTATCCATTAAAAGAACAAGCTGCTTTATCCAGGGTAAACCTTACAATTGGCTATGGTGAGTTTGTTGTAGTCTGCGGGCAGACAGGGTGCGGAAAGAGTACTCTATTAAAAAACCTCAAGACAATATTAAGGCCTCATGGCAAGAAAGAAGGCCAGGTATATTTTTATGGAAGGGCTTTGGAATCTGTTGAGCTTAGGGAACAGGTGAAAAGGATTGGGTTTGTTTTACAAAATCCCGATAACCAAATTGTTACAGACAAGGTGTGGCATGAGCTTGCCTTCGGCCTTGAAAATCTGGGCTATGATACAAGGACTATCAGATTAAGGGTTGCTGAGATGGCCAGCTTTTTTGGCATACAAGAATGGTTTATGAAGAATGTATCAGAACTTTCAGGGGGGCAAAAACAGCTGCTAAACTTAGCTTCAGTAATGGCTATGCAGCCTGATGTCTTGATATTAGATGAGCCAACTTCCCAGCTTGATCCTATAGCTGCAGTTGATTTTCTTGAGACTCTACAGAAGATTAACAGGGAGATTGGTACAGCAGTAATAATTTCAGAACATCGTTTAGAAGATGTTCTAACGATGGCAGACAGGGTCCTGGTATTGGATAAGGGCAGTTTGATTGCAGATGACACTCCAAGGGATGTAGGTAAAATTTTATCTAAAATCAATCATCCAATGCTTGCTGCAATGCCGACATCTATGCAGATATTTAATGAAGTATCTAATGATGGAAACTTTCCTATCACCGTGAGGGAAGGAAGAAGCTGGCTAACAGAGCTATTCAAAGATAGAACTTTAAAAAATGTAAGGGTAGAAGATGATTTAGATGAGAATAAAAATGATAAGCCTATTATCAAAATGAAAGATGTTTGGTTTCGCTATAGCAGGGAAGGAAAGGATGTCATCAAAGGGCTTTCAATGGAAGTTTTGCCAGGACAAATATATAGTATAGTAGGGGGAAACGCTACAGGCAAGAGTACCGCACTGAAATTGATAGGGGGAATTCTGAAACCCTATAGGGGAAGGGTCGAAATAGGGGGCAAAAAAATCACTAAACATGTTGATAAATATAAATTTAATAGAAAAATTGGCATATTACCTCAGAATCCAGAGGCACTTTTTGTAGAAAAAACGGTAAAGGATGATTTAGCAGAAGTGCTTGATGATTTATCCATGGAGGAAAGAAAGAAACGCTTACATGAGATTTATGAGCTCCTTGATATAACTGAACTTTTGGATTCCCATCCTTTTGATCTTTCGGGAGGAGAGCAGCAGAGAGTTGCCCTTGCCAAGGTATTATTGCTTGATCCTGAAATTCTTTTGCTGGATGAACCTACTAAAGGAATAGACAGTTTTTTTAAACATAAGCTGGCTTTAGTTTTAGAAAAACTTAAGAATAAGGGAACGACTATTGTTCTAGTTACCCATGATATAGAGTTCTGTGCCAAGTATAGTGATATTTGTTCAATGTTTTTTAACGGATCGATCGTAACAACCAATAGTCCTAACAAATTCTTTTCAGGAAACAGTTTTTACACTACTGCGGCAAATAGAATGTCGAGACATATATTTGAAAATGCAGTTACAACTAAGGATGTGATAGCACTATGTCAAGAGAATTTAGCATAAGCAAAAGAATGCTTTTATCAGCATTGCTCATATTTATTGCTGTGCCTGCAACAATAATAGGCGGTGTAGTATTTTTGGATGACAGGAAATATTATTTTATAAGCTTAATGGTCATCATCTATGCTATGATTCCGTTTTTCTTGAGGTTTGAAGGACGCAGACCCCAAGCAAGGGAGATAATTTTATTGGCAGTAATGACTGCTATTGCAGTAGCAGGGCGTGCTGCTTTCTTCATGCTTCCACAGTTTAAGCCCGTGGTAGCTATAATAATTATCACAGGGGTAAGCTTTGGAAAAGAAGCGGGATTCCTTGTGGGAGCTTTGACCGCCCTTATATCTAACTTCTATTTTGGTATGGGGCCTTTTACACCCTGGCAGATGTTCAGTTTGGGCATAATTGGTTTTTTGGCCGGCCTTTTAGTTGAAAAGGGTATAGTAAAAAAGAATAGACTGCATCTTTCTATATTTGGTGCACTGTCTACTCTGTTTATTTTTGGCTTAATTATGGATTTCAGTTCTATATTAATGTGGACATCAAGCATTACGTGGGAGTTGATAGTTGCAACCTATGTTGCAGGATCTATGTTTAATGTAATGCATGCTTTAGCAACAGTATTTTTCATATTTATCTTTTCAAGACCTATGATAGAAAAGCTTGAGCGTGTTAAAGCAAAATATGGTGTATTGGAATAGCCCTATACATATACTCTTGGAACACGACTTCCAATCCTGCACACTATTTCATAATTAATTGTACCGGTCTTTTCTGCAATTTCATCAGCTAAAATTGTTTTGTCACCTTGCGTACCAATTAGGACGACTTCTTCATGCCTTCTAACTCCTGGTATGTCGGTAACATCGATCATACATTGATCCATGCAGATGTTTCCTACTACAGGTGCGTATTGGCCTTTTACTAAAACCCTTCCTTTTCCTGAGAGATAGCGAGGATAGCCATCGGCGTAACCTAAAGGTAGAGTTGCTATTAAGCTTTCCCGCTCTGTAACAAATTTTCTACCATAGCTTATGGGATAGCCTTTGGGGACACGTTTTAAGAAGACAATATTTGCCTTTAAGGTCATAGCTGGTATAAGGTTAATCTTGCTCCTATCAACCTGATCTGAAGGATAACAGCCATAGAGGATTATACCTGGCCTTACTGCATCGAAATAAGACTCGGGAAGCTCTATTATTGCGGCGCTGTTAGCCAATGTTCTAAAGGAGATGGGGATACCGATATCCTGCAGTTCTTTGTAGAAATTATTAAAGATTTCTATTTGTCTATTTGAATATGTTTTATCCTCTTCATCTGCGGTAGCAAAATGAGAGAAGATGCCTTTAATCTTTATGTTTGGCAATTGTATCATACCAGAAATCTCTGTAATACTATCCTTATTTGGCATAAAGCCAATTCTTCCCATTCCGGTCTCTACAGCTAGAAGAATTTCAACAGTTTTTTTAGCTTCTACAGCTAGTGTTGATAGTATCCGAGTTTCCATATATGATGCCAATACTGGAGTAATATCGTAATCTATAAGTACCTGATGGTATATCGAAGGTGTGAGTCCAAGCATGATAATAGGGCATTTGAACCCTGCATTGCGTAAATCTATAGCTTCGCTCAGTGTTGCAACCGCAAGGGAGGAGGCTCCATTATCTAGAAGAACCTTTGAAACTTCGATGGCTCCATGTCCATAGCCGTCTGCCTTTACTACTCCTATGATTTCAGTATCTCCAACTTTTTTAACTATTTCGTTAATGTTATGTTCTATGGCTTTTAGATTGATTTCTGCCCAAACAGGCCTAAGAGTCTCCTTCAGCATTTAGCATTTTCCTTTCAGTTTTGATTTTCTGACTATTAGCAATATTATATACAATTAGCGCTAATATTACAATAATGCACCGTAAGCGAAACTCTTAACTATTCTTATTTTCATCAACCATAAAGGCGAAGATAGGCCATGGTACACTCGCCTTCATGGACCACATTAAACCCTTTGTCTTCTGCATATCTTACGACATTATCATCGTAGGTTCCTGGTTGTAACCAAATATTTGGCGTAATCTCTGGGTCCAATTCTTCTAAATACTTTAAAGTCACAGTAGGAGGCACTACAAAATTTATACAATCGGGAACCTTTGGAAGTTCTTCTATTGAAGGATAGCATTTGCTTTCATCATCCATCTTATTGTAGCTGGGGTTAACGGCATAGGTTTCATAGCCAAATGATTTTAAAGTATGATATATTTCATTAGATACTTTGTCAGGTTTATTGCTTGCTCCAACAACTGCCCAAACTTTTTTACTCATCATATCTTTCATTTTTTCTTTGTTATTCATGATTACCTCCGCAGCTTAATACAATGCTGTATTGCAAATAATAATGCAGGCCAAGCCTGGTAGAAATACCCCTTTTGAAAATCTATTAGGCCGCCTGCATACTAACTATAGAAATATCTTAACATAACGTAGGAAGGGAGGAGGACCTCCCTTCGCCTATGTCAACCATGAAGGCGAAGATATGCCATCGCACACTCACCTTCATGGACCACAGTGAAACCTTTGTCCTCTGCGTATTTTACGACATTATCATCGTAGGTTCCTGGTTGTAACCAAATATTTGGCGTAATCTCTGGGTTCAATTCTTCTAAGTACTTTAAAGTCGCAGTAGGAGGTACTACAAAATCTATACAATCAGGAACCTTTGGAAGTTGGTCTACTGAAGGATAGCATTTGCTTCCATCATCCATTTTCTCGTAACCTGGGTTGACGGCATAGGTCTCATAGCCTTTCGATTTTAAGGTATGGTAAATCTTATTAGATGTTTTTTCTGGATTATTACTTGCTCCGACAACTGCCCAGACTTTTTTGCTCATCATATGTTTCATTTTTTCTTTGTTATCCATGATTACCTCCGCAGCCAAACAATGCATAATTAATTATTCCCCTTTTTTCTTAGCTGAAACAGTTATACTTATTAAATTATTGACTAAGATTTTTTATTGTGATATATAAGAGATGCTGACTGAAGTCAGAGCATTGATACCATGAAGGTATTAGCTTTCTTTTCGAATGAAGAAAGCTATATTTTAATGGTATTTTTTTATTGGAGGTATTATTATGAAGTCATCATCAAAGGAACTCGTTTTATCAGGTTTATTTCTAGCTTTAGGTTTACTACTACCTTTTATTACCGGGCAGATTCCAAGTATAGGAAACAAGCTGCTGCCCATGCATATCCCCATATTATTATGTGGCTTTATTTGTGGAAAGAGGTATGGTTTGATAGTAGGATTTATAACACCGCTTTTAAGAAGTCTTATCCTTACAATGCCGCCTTTATTTATAGCGGTCACCATGGCATTTGAATTAGCTGCTTACGGTTTTGTAGCAGGACTTATGTATAATCTCTTACCCAGGAAGAATGTGAACATATATCTATCACTGATTGTTTCGATGGTGATAGGAAGGATAGTATGGGGGATAGCGAGTTCTATTGTGTTTGGTAGTATTGGCATGGAATTTAACTGGGAGCTATTTGTTGCTGGTGGATTTATTAATGCAATACCTGGTATAATAATTCAAATTATACTAATACCTATACTGGTTATGGCAATTAATAGAGAAAGAATGGTTGAGAATGCATAGGGTACTTGAGAGGATTGACTCTTTAATACAATCAAAGGATTTAGTAATTATTGCAATCGATGGTAATTCCGGATCGGGGAAGTCATCCCTGGCATCTATAATTGAGAAAAAATATGATTGTAATATCTTTCATATGGATGATTTCTTTCTTAGACCTGAGCAAAGAACTACAGATAGGCTTAGGGAAATAGGCGGTAACATAGACTATGAGAGGTTTAAGGAAGAGGTAATAGATAGGATTATAATTAGGAAGGGCTTTAGTTATAGGAAATATGACTGTAAAAGCAAGTCCTTGGATGAATCAGTTAGAGTAGAACCTAAGAAATTAAATGTAATTGAAGGCGTCTACAGCATCCATCCTACTTTATCCAGGTTTTACGATCTAAAGATATTTTTATCTATCGATAAAGAAGAACAGATAAGGCGGATATCTGAAAGGGAGAATCCTTCTATCCTAAAGAGATTTATAGAAGAATGGATACCCCTGGAGGATGAGTATTTTAAAGAGATAGGAATTAGTAATAAATGCGATCTGATTCTCAATGGAACATTACACCTACAACTATCGTCAAACAAGTAAAGGATGGTGAGGTGTAATGAAAAAGTTTATTGTTATAATATTATGCTTAATTCTCATTACCACAACTTTTACAGCGTGTGATGATGTGGAGGAAGTATCCTATGAGGCAGAGCGTGTGAATCAAGGGGTCTTAGACGGCAACAGTCAGTTTGCCTTTGATATCTTTAAAACAGTAAATAAAGAAGATAATGATGAAAATATTTTTATCTCTCCTTTAAGTATATCAGCTGCATTGACAATGACCTATAACGGAGCTGAGACCACTACAAAAGAAGTTATGGAGCAGGCTCTTGGCTATAGAGATATTGATAGAGATGTAGTCAATGAAAGCTATAAATACCTACTTGGGTACCTTGAAAATATCGACAGCAAGATAGAACTTAATATAGCTAATTCGGTCTGGGTAAGGGAAGGAAGAGAGGTTAAAGAGGAATTTCTCGAGAAAAATAGGGATAGCTTTAATGCACAGATAGAGAGTCTGGACTTTAGCAAGGATGAGGCTGTAGATAGAATTAATAACTGGATATCAGATGCCACTAAGGGCAAGATAGATGAAATGCTTGAACCCCCAATAGCTCCCGATGTCATCATGTATTTAATAAATGCAATATATTTCAAAGGGGACTGGAGCGAGGAGTTTGATCCCAAGGATACAAGGGAGGAAACCTTCACAACATATGAAGGTAAAGAACAGACAGTAAGCATGATGAGCAGGACTGGCAAGATTGACTATGCTGAAGGTGATGATTATAAAGCGGTGAGGCTTCCCTACGGAAAGGGTAAAGTATCTATGTACTGTGTGCTGCCCGATGAAGATATGACTATTGATGATTTTATTGACAATATGACAATAGGTACATGGGATGAGATTCGCAATAAGATGTCTGAAGTAGAAGAACTTGAGCTCAAAATTCCTAAATTCAAAATAGAGTATGGAATAAAGAAGCTAAACGACAGCCTTATAGCCCTAGGCATGGGAGAAGCCTTTACAGATAGAGCTGACTTTTCTGGTATAATGGATAATGTAAGCATAAGTAGAGTTCTTCATAAAGCTGTAATAGAAGTTAACGAAGAAGGAAGTGAAGCAGCAGCTGCTACTGTGGTAGAAATTAGAGAAACAGCAGCTATGGAACCTATAAGATTTATAGCCGACAGACCTTTCCTATTCTTCATTTCAGATGATGAGTCAGGAACAATATTGTTCATGGGCAAACTACTTGAAATATCATAAACTTTAATGGTTTTCACTACAGCAGGAGACATATAACCATTAACCATTTGGATCACTCGAAAGCATTCGGGTGATCTTATTTGTCTGCGGTGTTGTGTATATTATAATAGGGGGTATAGTATATTCTAAGACCCATGAGATTATTAGAAAAAGGTTATTGACATATGTTCATAATTTGGTATAATATAATTAATAATGGGCGTATGCCAATAAGAAGGAGAAGGATATGGCTAGACCGAGAAAATATAGAAGAGTATGTTGCCTACCTGAGAGGGATTTGTTTGGACCATTAACTGGTCCGAGTAGCGAACGGGACATTATTAATATGACGGTCGAAGAATACGAAGTCATTAGACTGATCGATATGGAAGGCTTGATGCAAGAAGAATGTGCAAAGCGTATGAATGTTGCCAGGACAACGGTTCAAAGAATATATGCAGAAGCAAGAAAAAAAATAGCTGAATCATTGGTTCTAGGTAAGATTCTCAAAATTGAGGGTGGAAATTACGAGTTGTGCGAAGACAGCGAGCAAAAAGTAGGATGTTTAAGGTGTCGTAGGCATAGGCATCGCTATGGAAATAAATTTTATTAAGGGGTTTTATTCATGGGGATTCAAGAGTCAGGTGAAAACTATCTTGAAACTATATTAATTCTTAAAAAGAAAAAGGGCCAAGTGCGTTCTATTGACATTGCCAATGAAATGGGCATTTCGAAACCTAGCGTCAGCTTTGCTATGAAAAAGTTGAGAGAACGGGGCTATATTAAAATGAATAATAAAGGATATATCACATTTACTGAAAAGGGCCAAAAAACTGCAGAAGAAATCTATGAAAAGCATAATTTACTTACCAAATATTTAAAGGCCTTGGGAGTAAGTGAGGAAGTAGCAATAGAGGATGCATGTAAAATAGAGCACTATATCAGCGATGAAAGTTTGAGTAAAATAAGAGAAGACTACAAAAGAATAGAAGAAACTAAATAAATAGAGCTGTCATCACGACAGCCCTATTTATTAGAATAGTAATATGTAGGAAGAGGACTTCAAATGGATAAAAGAGCTATTTTATAAGCTTCCTTAGCATTTTTTCTTTTTTTAACATTTCAATATTATATTTTGTATCATATTTCAATGCTTTAGTTGGGCATGCTCTTACGCAGGCTGGTGTAAGTCCGTATTCTATGCGAGTAAGGCAACCGTCACATTTTTTTATCTTTCCATCGGATCCAAACCTTGGTGCACCGTAGGGGCAGTTCATTATGCAGCTGTGACATCCTATACAGAGGGAGGGTTCTGCTACTGTCATGTTGGTTCTAGAATCCTTTTGTAATGCTCCAGTGGGGCATCCCACGACACAAGGAGCATCTTCACAATGCATACATGCAAGCGATACATATCCTAATCTCCCGCTTGAGGAATAAACAGGACGAATTACAGAAACATCTCGAAAGGCACTTTCGCTTTCTACTTCTATATCATTTTGGTCCATACAGGCTACTACACAGGCATAGCAGCCGACACAGCGTTCCAAATCAATATCAAATATCTTTTTTTCATCATTATTCATCTAATTTTCCTACCTTTTCAATCTTTCCCAAGAATGCTTTGAACCCGGGAAAACCCGATATGGGGTCCGTATAATAGGGATCAATTATTGTATTGACATCAGCCTCTTTATAGCCATGTATTATAGATACTACCCCTTTTAAGACCATATCGCTGATGTTGGCTTTAACTTGAATTGAACCTTTAGGAGTGATTATTCTGATCATATCATCCTGTTCAATACTAAGGGCCTCAGCATCTTCCCTATTTATATCCGCTGCAGGATCTGGGCGCAAGCTCTTAGT
The DNA here is from genome assembly GCA_012523915.1 of Clostridiales bacterium. Taxonomy (GTDB): domain Bacteria; phylum Bacillota; class Clostridia; order Peptostreptococcales; family Anaerovoracaceae; genus JAAYHT01. The sequence continues at coordinate 1,790 of JAAYSU010000095.1, read as the reverse complement.
CCATGGCAGCCTGAATGTACGGGTATGGATGAACATAGGAAGGCGAGATCCTGTATTTATGATAAATGGATACTCCTTTGCCAACCCTGGGTCCGCAGAGGCACTACTCCTCGGAGGTCTATAAGTAGGCAGAGGATCATAATCATGACTTTCTTGGTATTTTCTCAACACCTCAGAGCTGCATTCAATCTTACCGGTTGGTGTTTTGAAACCTTTCTTTTCATATTCTTTGAAAATTAATGGATCTTGGGGAGCCATCATCCCTAAAGGATGTTTTTTCAACTCTTCAACCGTCATTCCTGTAGGCTCTAAGACCCAATCTATATTGGCTTCATAACCTTCTTTCATCAAATCGTCATCAATATCTATGCGTTTTGCCAGTTCAAAGATGATTTCTGAATCTGGTTTTGAATTGAAAAGAGGTTCAATCGCAGGCTGAGTGTAAATAACATAGCCGTTATTGTATGTCTTGAATTCGCTACGCTCCACCGATGTACATACAGGAAGTACTATGTCGGCATAGCGGCATGTATCCGTAAAGAATATGTCTGTATTTACGAAAAAATCTAGTTCCTTTAACGCATTCAACATATTAGTTGAACCAGGCCACATCCTATAGTTTAGCCCAAAGGAGAGAAGGTGGGTTATAGGGTATGGTTTTTTTGAAAGGATTTGTTTAGGCAGGTGGACAGCTTGAGCTTCGTATGTTAAGTCCATCCACACAGGAAACTCTTCTTGGCCTATTCTTGATTTCATCTCGCTAATAGGTCTTGGGGTTATGTATTCTAAAAAGCGCGTTCTAAACCCTGAAGCTGATGACACCCAGGAATCTTCTTTAACTACATTTCCGCCTTTTACATCGAAATTGCCAGTAAGCCCAATAAGTAGTAGGGCTGCTCTATAATTCTGGAGCCCGTTTGTATGATGAACAACAGGTGCTGCGCTGGGCATAAAAGCCGCTGGCTTTGTATTGCTATACATGCGAGCAGCTTCAATTAAAAGCTCCTTGGGCACAGCAGTAACTTCTTCAACCTTTTCAGGTGTAAATTCCTTAATATATTCTTTATATTCTTCAAAACCATGAAAATATTGTTGGACTAATTCTTTATCATACCAACCTTCATTTACAATTATGTTTGCCATTCCCAAAGCCAGCGCGCCATCAGTTCCTGGCAGTAATTGAAGATGGATGTCTGCCAAAGTAGCCATTGGCGTAACCCTAGGATCGACAACTATCATTTTCATTCCATTTTCTTTTTTGTTCATTATAATCTCTGCCTGGGTGGTATTTGTATACATTGGATTGCATGACCACACTAACAGACAGTTGGTATTTTTTATTGATTTGATAGACGGAAATCTTCTTATAAGCCCGCGCAAGTGTTTATAAAACCTCGCGAAAATGGCTTAAAATCAAGGTTTTCTGCATATCGTCATTTATCTTGCCATATCTCCGTATAAGATGATTTTGTAAGACCGGGCACCATTTTGGCACCACAAATTATAGGAGGACGACATGAAAAACGTACTTTTAGACAAGGGTATTATACTCCCGTCCGGCGAAATCAGCAAGGATAAGGTAAACCTTGTAACCGGAGCAATCACGCAGCCATTCGCAGAAATGGTATGGGTAACGACAGGCGGCGACATGGAAACCGTAAACCGCTTGACCGACGTACTTGTTACCATGAACACCCCCGCCGACCGGGGGAAGCTGTTCAAAATCATAAAAATGCTCTATGGGCTTATGGGCTTGCCCTTTTCCGAGGAAGCCGAGCCTATGGACGCAG
>JAAYSU010000094.1 GCA_012523915.1 Clostridiales bacterium | reverse complement strand
ATATTCTACTAAATGTTTATGACATATGTCAATATCTTTTATAAATAAATTTTCATTTTCCTATACATAATTTTAAAGCATTAAAAAAGCCCCGAAGGGCTTATACAATTATATATTGTGGATCTTTAATATCATTTAATCTGTTCAAATATAGCCTATTTTGCAAATAATAACAAAATTCTTCCATTTAGATATTAAATATAATTTCCTTTAATCTTTTGTTGCTAGTACTACTCCGTAATTCATAAGGGGCTATTTTCATAAGTTATTGACAAACATTGAGAAATTTATGAAGCAATTCATCTCGGCAATTAATTACCGAGGATTCTAGATGCTTTTTCCTAGCCGTTTTTCATTGAGCAAACGATCTTTTGTACTTTGGTAATATTAATTTCCAAAAAACAATTGCATTAATAACCAATATTATGCCAAATATTATTCGTGCTAACGATTCTGGGATTAACAGAGCAATACCATTCATATCGCCACCACCAACGAATTTGTTTAATATGCTTAAATACAACGGGTCAACAAGCAACATGGCACTTGTAATGTAATACATACAAGCTTTGAATATCTTAGACTCTACTTTACAAATTTTATCTGTTATAGAAACTAATACATAGGCTATTATAAGAGTAGCAATGGCACCTACAAGGCAGAAGATAGTAATCTGCGTCTTGCTCATCTGCTCTCCATAAACATCAATCTGTATGCCAAGCTTTAAAAAATTAATTTGTTTAAAAGCATCAATAGAAAGGGCATAAATCAAATGTGCTCCCTCGTGAACGATAAGGTAAGCTATTATAGCTGAAAGTATTCCACAAAATCGTCTTACCAGTTTGCTCATTATTATCTCCTATATTTTAGCCTTTTAAATATATTTACTACCTTCTTTCACACTCAGCTTAGATAATTCATTATTTTCAATAAAATCTTTAACCCAATCTCTGTTAGATTTTGAGTATTCTCTAAGTGCCCATCCAATAGCTTTGTTTATAAAGAATTCATCTGTCTTAGAATTTCGTAGAATTGCCTTACTTAAAAATTTAGTATCAGTTTTTTCTTTATATTTCAATTGAAATATAATTGATACACGATTTAGCCAAATATTATCTGATTTTATCCATTTTGATATAATGCCTTCTTTGACCTCAGGATACATCATAGCAAGATGCCCTACAATGTTATTAAGGGCATCTACACTATCCCACCACGATTTTATTTTTAATAGCTTTTCAATCTTTTCCATATCATCTGGTGTAAATTTACCTTTGATAATATTCATATAATCAATAGCTAGATATTGAAATTCTCTTTCTGGCATATCAAAACACGTAAATATAAAATTCCAATCAATCTCATCTTCCTTTTTCTTTTCTTTTAGAAATTCCTTTGTTAAGGATATTCTTTCTGGTTTTTTAATACCTAGAAAGGGAAATTTATTCTTCATATATTTTGCCATCGGAATTGCTTGTTCTTCTTTTCTATTGCTATATAAAACTTTAAAAATTTCCACTTTCCTTCTCCTGAAATTATCTATCGGCATAGGTTACAACACAATTTCGCCCTTTTGCTTTTGCCTTGCACAGTGCATCATCTGCCATTTTTAATGTATCTTCAATATTATAAATTATATCATTATCGCCGTGGATTGATGCCACTCCAATGCTTACCGTAAAACTAATTTCATCTTCCCCATAAATCACTTCTCTCTTGGACACTGCCTCTCTAAACATTTCAGCTACCTTTTCCGCCTCTGATAAAGTAGCGTTTTTTAGAATCACAGCAAATTCCTCTCCTCCTATGCGCCCAGCAATATCAGTTTTTCGAAAATTGTTTTTTGTCATTCTTCCGATTTCACGAATTACTTCATCTCCTGCCGAGTGTCCAAAGCTATCATTTATGTTTTTGAATTTATCTATATCTATCATTAGTAGCGATAGTTCCTCATTATTCATTTTGGCTAAAGCGAACTCCATTTGTGCCAGGTCCATAAATTCTGCTCGGTTATAAAGTCCGCTCAAAGAATCTGTGGTAGCCAAAAACTTGAGTTTTCTCTGAATTTTCCTTTCCTCTGTAACATCTCGAATGGATTTAAGCATTCTCACGTTTACATCCTGGAGATTTCCAATCGGCACCGTGTCAATCTCAAAAAATCGTTCTTCCCCATCTATGACCAAAGAATAATCCTGGTTTTCCTCGCTTCCAAAAATCTCCAGTAGTTTGGGTTCATTCTTAAGGATACGGTCTATAGGGTAATTATTTAACGTAATATTTATATTCTCAAAAAACTTTTCCGCTGCTTTATTGTAGTCCACTATTATCTTCCCTGGCCCCAATACTACCATACCAGCTAAATTATTCTCAAAAATTGTTTCTCGTGCCAAAGTTCTTATTTCTAAAAAATCAAATTTTAAAATACCATAGCTGATAATAAGTAGAGTAATAGGCATTAATATAGCAACATAGTCGATACACATTCTCTCGTATGAGAAAAGTAGCATTGCTATACCTAGCAAGGGTAAAAAAGAGGCAATTAAGAAGACCATAAAGTGAGCTCTAGTGCTGCCAACCTTATTCCTCAAAAATCCTATAATGTAAATGACAATGGTAGTGATTAGGCACAATATGGTGTAAGAAATATTAACGTAATACCAAAAGCCTCTGTCCAAATGCAAAGAAGAGTATCCGAAACACTGCCCAATTCCCCAACTTGTATAGAAAAAATGATGCCACATATTCGTCTGTCGTATTATAAGGGTTATTACAGGCACTGCAAAAAGCAAAATTAACATCCTATTACTTAAAGAATAGATGGTTTTTGTATAGAGGAGTGCCACTATAAGCCATAGCACAGGGATAAAGGGCAAGCCAAAATATTGAAACTGATTCCAAAAGATCATTTCCTGCAGGTTGCTAGCATTAATTATCATTAAATAACCGAATAGATAAATACTGACGCCTAAAACCACAGCAGAAAATGCCTTCCGGTAACTAGTTCTTCCTTTTGAAAAGAAATAGGCGGCGAAAAACTGAGTTAATATAACGGCAAAAACCAGATAAAGACTAAGTATAATTTTCACGAGAACACCTCAGCATTCCATGTAATTTTTCTTATATTTAGCTAATATCAAAATAGTCTTGATTCTTATCCAGTTACGTTCATTAAATGATAATTTGTGCCTGGTTAATTGTGGATTTGCATACCTTGCACTGACTTAATTATACATCTTTCGACAAAATATTACTATGGTTTATTGATGAGTTTTATAAAAAATTAAGTATAAGAATGGGAATAAGATATGTTCAATCAGACCTGCTGATGTCCCCATACTACCACTTTGTTGCGGCCACCTTCTTTTGCCTTATATAATGCTCTGTCTGCTGTACCGATTAGCTCCTCAGGCGTTTTCTCATCATCTGGGATAAAAGATGATAGGCCCAAGCTAACTGTTATAACGGTTTTCATTCCCTCATTATTTATTCCTAATTCTTCAATCCTTCTTCGAATTTCTTCGGCTACAATTGCCGCTCCCTCTTCAGTGGTATTCATGAGCAATACAACAAATTCCTCCCCGCCGTAACGCGCTGCGATATCGCCTGGTCTTTTTATTACATCTTCTATAACCTCTGCAATTCTTATCAATGCTTGATCACCTGATATATGACCATATGTATCATTGAAGATCTTGAAGTGATCAATATCTATCATAATCAATGCTAGCGGTATTCCTTCCCTCATGCATAATTTATAGGCCTTATTAAATGCAATATCGAAAGCTCTTCTATTCTTAATTGAGGTTAGACCATCTATCATTGAAATTTGCTCTAATTTAAGATTCGATGCCTTTAACTTTTCATTTACACGGCGGAGTTCTTCAGTTCTTTCTTTTACACTAGTCTTAAGCTTTTCACTTAGCTTTTGATATTTTCTTACTAAATATATTGCGACCAGTGCTACCAATAACAGAAAAATACTAATTGATCGCATAAAAAAATTCTGGTAATAATCTTTGGTTATATACACCACTCTCTTGCCTTGCCACTGATCCATTATTCTATCAACTGTACCATCCTCAGTTATTTCCGTAAGGCCGGAATTAATTAGAGACAGTTTTTCCATGTCGCCTTTTTTCACAGCAATTCTTGAATACTGAGTTTCAATCGGATTTTCTACTACCTTTACACCTTCTATTCTACTTTTGGCAAGTTCATATTCACCGATCCACCGATCAACAATAATCGCATCTATATCTCCATTGCTTAAGTCTCTAAATGAAGTTTCCCAATTATGGATAATTTCAAGATCTATTCCTTCATATCCTTGAAGTAAAATGATGGGATAACCAGCAGACTCTACCCCGACACGTTTGCCTATTAAGTCATCAATGGTACCTAGGGCAACATTGTCTCTTTGGACGAATATAGAAAAATCTGATCTTAACAAAGGTACTGAAAAGTCATATAGTTTATCTCTTTCAGGACCTGGATTGATTTGAAGAAGTCCGTCAGCCTCTCCATTAAGCACCATATTTTGAGCTTGTTCCCAATTTACTGCCATTACTACAATATCGTAACCTATTCTATTCCCGATAGCCTTAGCTATGTCTGCTGCCACGCCTTTAGCGGTTCCATTGTCGTTATAAACGATAGGGGCTAAATTTTCATTTCCGAGTAAAACCAGAGTATCACGGCTGTCAGAATTAATAGCGAATCCATTTGAAGGAAATATAAAGGTTAAAATAATAATTACAGCAATAATATAAATTAAATTCTTACTATAATTTCTTGTTGACTTCAAAAATAGCACCTTCTTAGATATTTATTTTGCATTAGTTCCCACTTTATCATAAATGTTGCTAAGATAATATAGCTTCTACAAGTTTTGATAAAATCTTACACGGTTTCCCTAATACTGTAAACATTCATAAAGAAGGTTAAAATGTAGCAATATTTCATAGTAATATATAACCCTTATCTTAGACCTCTGATTGTTCTAATTGTATCAGCCTTCTTATCAGTCGAATTACATAATAAGTTACGCTTGCTACTAAGTACAGCAGGAAGGGAACAATTACATCAAGATCCTGAATTTCAACATCTACGTCAAAAATCTTCTCAGCTAATGACAAGATCCGCCTTTATGGCGGACCTTGTGTAAATCCTAGAGTTACATACTTCAATTACTTGGGTCTGAAATAGCTTATAAGTAGACTATTTCTTAAATTCTCAGAACATAAGTCATTTTTACTTAAATATTTTTTTACAATAAGACTTTTTTCAAGTGCATTTTTAACCATGCCTATGTTTGAACAGCTGTCTCCAAGCATGTTAACTCCTACTAATTTATCGTCATCCCATACTAAGTACACATATGAATTCTCTTTGTTGTAGATCTCATGGTGGTCTCCAGCATTTAAGCTGCCTATTCCCGTAAACAACATACCCATAAAGTGAGTAATATTGTTTAGGGTATTACCTTTATATGTCTCATTGGCTCCTGCTATGTTCCTGCCTGCTGTTCTACCTTGATAGCGAGCATTAGTCCAAAGACCTATTATTTCCTTCTTTCCTGTCAATAGATTAGTACCTTGAGACACGTCTCCAGCTGCGTATACATCGCTGTCATTAGTTCTCATATAGTCATCAATAAGGATTCCTTTATCAATAGTTATTTGGGTTTTATCTATGAAGTCTAAGTTAGCTTTAACGCCTACACAGACAACAATTATATCTGCTTCAACTGATTCTCCATTTGTGAAGTAGGCTATTGCCCCTTTTTTAGTTTCTTCAATACCTTCAAGACCAGCGTCTAATTTTAACTCTATACCCTTTTTAATTAATTTTTGTTCAATTACCCTTGCACATTCTTTATGGGCTGCTATAGGAAATATGCAAGATGCTAGATCTGCAAGACAAACCTCCAGTCCAGCTTCGTCAAATAATTCAACTACTTTAATACCAACCATCGATGCACCGACAACTAAGGCCTTTTTAGGATTTTTCTTTAAGGCTTCTTTCAGTTTTATTGCGTCCTCTATTGTTCTCATTGTGTAGACATTT
>JAAYSU010000093.1 GCA_012523915.1 Clostridiales bacterium | reverse complement strand
GACTTGTGGAACAGGAAGCGAAGTTACAAATGTAGCTATTGCAGAATTAAAATCCCTTAAAACTAAGAAGGGTATTGCTGTAGAAGAAACATATGCAGATGTGGCTGTTTTAATACCTGAAACAATTAAGGGACTACCCTACAAATTCTTTGTCACAAGCTCTATAGATGCTTTGATTCATGCAATAGAATCATATCTATCACCAAAGGCTTCTCCTTTTACAGAAATGTATTCTCTTGCTGCTATTGAGATGATCATGAAAGGTTACAAGGAAATTGTTGAAAAAGGCGAAGATGAAAGACTTAAGTATCTGAAAGAATTTGTACTAGCATCCAACTATGCTGGAATAGCATTTGGTAATGCAGGCTGTGCCGCTGTTCACGCTTTATCCTATTCTATAGGAGGAGCATTCCATGTACCTCATGGAGAAGCAAACTATCAGTTCTTCACAGAGGTCTTTAAAATGTACACAAGGAAAAAACCTGATGGAAAGATCAAAGAAGCAACAAAGATATTTGCTGATGCACTTGGTTGCGATCCCGATGGAGACGTATATGGTGAATTAGAGAAATTCTTAAATAAACTTATTGTAAAGAAACCATTAAGAGAATATGGCATGACAGAAGCCCAAATTGACGAATTCACCGACATGACTATTGAGAACCAGCAAAGACTTCTTGCTAACAACTATGTATTCTTAGACAGAGATGAAATTAGAGAGATCTTTGCTAACCTCTACTAGAGTAAATATATTTGTACCGAGCAGGCTAGATTACTCTTCCTGCTCGTTTTTATTTGAGAAATATTGACTGAAGCAATTAAAATATTGTATAATTGTATACAAATATACAATAAAAGAAAGGATATGCTATGAAAAAGACTTTAACCCATAAGATCTTAGAAAACCATCTAATAAGTGGTAACCTTGTAAAAGGTGAAGAGATCACAATAAAGATAGACCAGACTTTGACTCAGGATTCAACCGGCACCATGGTATATCTTCAGCTTGAAGCCATGGATGTAGACAGTATTAAAACAGAGCTTTCAGTAGCCTATATTGACCACAATACTTTACAGACCGGTTTTGAAAACGCTGATGACCATGAATTCATTAAAAGTGTTGCTAAACGCCACGGTATTATATTCTCCAAGCCTGGCAATGGGATATGTCATCAACTACATTTAGAGAACTACGGAATGCCTGGTAAGACATTACTTGGTTCAGACAGCCATACGCCAACATGCGGGGGACTCGGTATGATAGCTATTGGTGCAGGGGGACTCGATGTAGCCGTTGCAATGGCACAAGGAACCTATAGCCTTACTGTTCCTGAAGTTATAGGGATAGAGCTTAAAGGAGAGCTTCGTCCTTGGGTGTCCGCTAAGGATGTTATTCTCCATATACTTAAAAAGCTTACTGTTAAAGGCGGCGTAGGTAAGATTGTAGAATATTTCGGCCAAGGTGTTTCTAACCTAAGTGTTACGGATAGGGCCACAATAACCAATATGGGTGCTGAGTTAGGCGCTACTACTTCAATCTTCCCAAGTGATGAAAATACTAGAGCATATCTTGCATCCCAGGGCAGAGAAGGTGACTATGTTTCTTTAAGTGCAGATCCCAATGCAGAGTATGATCAAGTTTATGAAATTGATTTAAGCTCACTGGAACCCTTAGCTGCTATGCCCCATAGTCCGGATAATGTAGCAAGTGTGCCTGAAATAGGTGAAATTAAAATTGATCAGGTAGCTATAGGAAGTTGTACAAACTCATCATACTCTGATCTAATGAAGGTTGCTAATATATTAAAAGGCAAGAAAGTTCATGACAATGTGAGTCTAGTAATTTCACCCGGATCCAGCAAAATTTTATCTAAGCTTGCTGAAAATGGCGCATTAGCCCATATGATAAATGCAGGGGCAAGAATCATTGAATGCGCATGCGGCCCTTGCATTGGCATGGGACAATCTCCAAAATCCGGAGGTATTTCCTTAAGAACTTTTAATAGAAACTTTAAAGGAAGAAGTGGTACTATGGATGCTGATGTATACCTTGTTAGCCCAGAGACAGCAGCAGTTTCCGCCATATATGGTGTATTGACTGATGGAATTAGTAAAGGATTAAAACTTGATCCAATCAAAGAAGAAGTCTTTGATAAAAATGATAATTTTATAGTCTATCCAAGAGGATTTAATAAGTCAAATACACCGGTTGTGATGGGTCCGAATATTAAACCATTTCCCTTAAACAAAGCTTTAGAAGATCAGGTAAAAGGCTCTGTAGTTCTAGTAGGCGGGGATAATATAACTACTGATGATATTATGCCTTCCGATGCTCGCCTGTTACCCTATCGTTCCAATATACCCTATTTATCAAACTATAGTTTTGCAACTATAGATCCAGCTTTCCCTTCACGCTGCAAGGAAGCAAAAGAAGGAATTATAATCGGCGGGGTAAACTATGGTCAGGGAAGTAGCAGAGAGCATGCAGCATTGGTTCCTCTGTACCTAGGGATACGCTTTGTAATTGCAAAATCCTTTGCAAGAATACATCGTTCCAATTTGATTAACAGTGGCATTATCCCCTTGGTATTTGAAAATCCCGATGATTATGATGAACTTAAATTAGGTCAAAAGTTAGTAATTGAGAATGCTAAAGAACAAATAGATTCGGCAGTAATAATTGTAAAGAATATTGATACGGGTAAAGAAATAAAAACAGTAGGGAATTTCACTCAATTAGAGATTTCAATGCTAAAAGCTGGCGGAAAAATTAACATGATAAAAGGGCAGGAGAAGTAAAATGGAATACATTAAAAAATTTGAAAAGATTGTTTCTCAGCAACTATCTCGTATTGAGAAAATGAAAGAAACAAAAGATTTTATAGACTACCAATCTTTAGATAAAATTGTTATTGGAGTAATTGGAGGCGACGGTATTGGTCCTACTATCACTGCACAAGCGCGTAGAGTATTAGAGTATCTGCTTGATGATGAAGTGAAGAAAGGCAAAGTGGAATTCAGGACTATCGAGGGCTGTACAATAGAAAAGCGTGCAGCAGCAGGAAAAGCTATACCCGATGAGGTTCTTGAAGAGATTAAGAAGTGTAACGTACTTCTTAAGGGTCCTACCACAACCCCGAGAAAGGGAGATAAGTGGGCAAATGTGGAAAGTGCGAATGTGGCCATGCGTAAGGAACTTGATCTCTTTGCAAATGTTCGTCCTGTGAAGGTACCTGAACTTGGAATTGATTGGACTTTCTTCAGAGAGAATACAGAATGCTTGTATGCTATGGGTAGCCAAGGGATTAATATCTCAGATGATTTAGCTATTGATTTTAGAGTTATTACAACTCCAGGAACAGAGAGGATTGCCAAACTAGCCTTTGATTATGCTAAAAAGAACGGTAAAAAACGTGTTACTATTGTTACAAAGGCTAATGTAGTTAAAACCACAGACGGCAAATTCCTAGAAGTATGCAAAAATGTAGCGAAAGATTATCCTGATATCGAAACTGATGACTGGTATATAGATATTATGGCTGCGAAGCTTATCGATGAAAAACGTAGAAATCAATTCGAAGTGATGATTCTTCCGAATCTATATGGTGATATTTTAACAGATGAAGCTGCTGAATTCCAAGGAGGAGTTGGGACTGCAGGAAGCGCAAATATTGGAACTCGTTATTCTATGTTTGAGGCAATACATGGTTCCGCCCCTCGTATGGTAGAGGAAGGACGCGAGATCTATGCTGACCCAAGTAGTGTAATACGTGCAGGAGCTATGCTGCTATCACATATAGGCTACCAGAAACAAGCAGACAAATTGTTTGATGCATTAGAGATCTGCACTGTGACTGAGAAGAAGCTCAGCATAACGGGTAGATCCGATGGCGCAACAGGAGCGGAATTCGCAGATTATGTATTGGAGAAAGTGAGTGAGTAAGACAGATGGTCAAGGATGGGGCAGACATCAGGGCTGCCGGACACTCCCTTTCAGGTAATTTATTTGAACAACTTAGAAAAGATATTTTGCAGGGTAAATTACAGCCGGGAGAAAAACTCTCAGAGCAGAAAATCTGCAACCTATATGGGCTTTCGAGAACTCCTGTACGTGAGGCTTTACATCAACTAGAAGTAGAAGACCTTATTGAGACCATTCCAAACAGAGGAGCATATGTTGTAGGGCTCTCAGCACAGGATATAAAAGACCTTTATGAGATGCGAAAGGCCTATGAAATTCTAGCCGTGAGATGGGCTATTGAACGCATAACCAGTGAAGAACTTAAAAGTATAGAAGAAGCTTATGAACTAATGGAATTCTATACTCTACAAAAAGAT
>JAAYSU010000092.1 GCA_012523915.1 Clostridiales bacterium | reverse complement strand
TGGTACTATTGCTTGCGACTCCCAAGCCATTTCATAAGTTCCGGCTTTTAAAATAGTTTTATTCAGGTTGGCCTTTGCCCATTTTCCGAGGTCCTCTAAATTAGATGTAAAAGTGGAGCTTGGAGCATGCCTTCTGTTATAGGGGAAATGGGGTGCTAGTACGATTTCCTTATCGTCAGATTTTACGTGTGGCGAACATAGCTCCCTCATATCTCTTTTAAATGTCAGCATTGAAGAGTCTTTCATATCGAGGACCTTAAATATTTTTTCGTGTACAAAATCCTCAAATGTGATTCCCGAAACAGTAGCAATCACAGTTCCCAAGATTTCATAAGCTATGTTGCTGTAAGCAAAACGCTTATCTTCAGGATCCCATAAAAGATTAGATTGCTTTACTTCATCGGATCTTACGAATCGTTCTAAAGCTTCATCATCGGTTTCTGGCTTATCCCAGTTATAATTTTCCACATCAGGTAGTCCTGATGTATGGGAAAGAAGCTGGCGAATTGTAATATTTTTGTATCTTAAATCTCTAATTTCAAACCAGGGAAGGTAGGTGATCAGTTTTTCGGCGAGGTCGATCTTACCATCTTCCCATAGGAGTAAAATTGAAGTTCCGACTAGTAGTTTTGAGATTGATGCCATATGGAATATATGGTGGTTTTCTAAAGGGACCTTTTGGATATAATTTTTATAGCCTAAGGATTTTATATATGTTTGATCATTGTAGCCTATTCCAACTGCAAGTCCCGGTAAGTCATACATGAATAGGGCCTTATCTAAAAACTTATCAAGCTTATTAAAATTCACAATAAACTCCTTTCTTTAGCGGGATTTGTTATAATATAAATGTTAAAGCTATTATATCACAATACATCGGGAGGTTTATAATGGAATATAGAACATTTAGCAAGACTTCTGAAAAGATATCTTTGTTGGGCTTTGGAACCATGAGGTTGCCTGTAATTGACGGTGATGAGGGTAAAATCGATGAAGAGGAAAGTATCAAAATGATAAGGCATGCGATTGATTCGGGTGTCAACTATGTAGATACAGCCTATATGTATCACCAGGGGACTGCTGAGAACCTTGTTTCGAAGGCTCTTAAAGATGGGTACAGGGAAAAGGTATATATAGCGGATAAGATGCCCCTTTGGATGACTAAAGAGGCAGGAGGCATAGAGGCTTTATTTGAAGAACAGTTTAAGCGTCTCGATGTTGATCATATAGATTTCTATTTAGTCCACTCTTTGAATAAAAAGGGTTGGGAGAAGGCCAAAAAGGAAAAATTAATGCCCTTTTTAGAGAAGATGAAGGTAGAAGGCAGAATTGGAAAAATTGGGTTTTCATTTCATGATGATCTGGATACATTTAAAAAGATAGTTGATGAATATCCTTGGGAATTCTGCCAGATTCAGCTTAACTATATGGATGCTGACTATCAAGCAGGAGAAGAGGGCTTGAAATATGCTGGTGAGAAGGGTCTTCCTGTGATAATAATGGAGCCTTTCAGGGGAGGCAAGTTGGCACAATCAGTCCCGGATCCTATAAAGAAGTTGTGGGATAGGGCGCCTGTTAAAAGGACTCCTGCAGAATGGGCTTTGAAGTATTTGGCTGATTTTCCAGAGATTTTAACTATATTAAGTGGAATGAGCAGTATGGAAGAGCTTGTGGATAATATAAGGATATTGTCGGATGCAAAGCCAAATACCCTTACCGAAGAAGAAAAGGAGCTGATTCGGGAGGTAGCAAAAGAATACAACAGATTACACAAGGTAGCTTGTACAGACTGCAAGTACTGTCTTCCCTGCTCTCAGGAGATCGATATCCCCACAGCTATAGATTTATATAACGAATGGCATCTATACAAGGCATATAGGGCGATTAGGAGAGATTTTCGTCTTAACATGGCCGAGGGAAAAACACCATCAGTCTGTACGGAGTGTAGAGAATGTGAGGAAAGATGCCCACAGAATCTACCCATAGCAGATATTATGAAAGAGGCGGCGGAAATATTTGAATAGTTATTTAATGGCTTCTAAGAAGTCATTAAAATCTTCAAAATCGCTTAGAATAAACTCGTATAGTATGGGCTCTTTGAACTCATATTTTGCCACAGGAATAAGATATTGGTCCAGAGAGCTCTTTAACAATTTTCTCTCAAGGGAATGTATCTCATCTATTCCGTAGGCTGCGAGTATAAGCTGGCCGTAATCGGACACATAATATAGTCCGTATACATCCTCGTTTAGTCTGAAAACTTTTTGATTGACATGGTTATTGTTTTTCTTGAACTCTAAAAAGAGTCTGCCGTTATTATGAGGCGTATGCATAAAGCAAACAGTTAACGGTATGAAAATATCATCAAAAGTGTCGGGATCTGCCATTATTTCATAAACAGTAACAAATTCAGGTCTGTTCATAAGCATAGCGGCTTCTACCGACGAAACTTTCATGGATGATCGTCTTGAAACAGAGGTCACTTTATTATCCCTAATAGTAACTTCCAAGACCAAAATCATATAATTATGATCATATTCTATTAAAGCTTCACATAGGTATGAAAGCTGACCATTTTTATCTTTGTATTCTTCTATTGAGTTTTTGCAAAGGGAAGCGGGTTTCGGTTCTGGCACCGACTCCATATCCACCCTGCCTTCTATTAGGTAGGAAGCCCCAGTAAAGTCTCTTCCTACACATCTCATCACGAAATAGTGGATAAGATGGTAATCTGATAATATAGGGGTGCATATCTTCTCAATTAGTTCCTGGTGCTCTTTTTTTGTTAATTGAACTTGATTTTCAAAAAGAAAATCGTACTCTTCTACAGGTTCTGGTAAAGAGACCTTTAATCTTTCGCTTTCTTTGACAAAGGACTGTACCAGGTATTGAGCTTCCTTCTCGCTAACAGATACTTTATCGCCACCAAGTCCGCCTATTATTCCAAGCTCAATAGCGGTGATAGTATCTTCATCTCCATCTATAATACTTTTGTAGGTTTCTAATCCATATTCTTCTGCATCAAAGTAGAAAAATTGGTCTACTATACTATTGCCGTTTGAAGTGGAAACTTGCCACTTGATTGAGAGTGCCAATACTCCCATAAGTCTGGTGTCTGTTACATAGGCTGATATGAATTTTCTATTCTTCATGGAAAGTATTTTTTTGTTTCCACCTTTAATAACTGATAACTTAACTGCCAATTCAATTCTCCGCTTTCTTAAATATTGTTCTAATAGAATACCATACATAGTTCAAAGGAACAATTGCTAAGTTAAAATTTGATGGTCATTTTCATTGACAAAGAAAACATATGGGATTAATATATATATATTGTTACAATATAGACCTTATCAAGAGTGGCTGAGGGAATAGGCCCTGCGAAGCCCGGCAACCTATCCGTTAACGGTTAAGGTGCTAAATCCTACAGAAACAATTCTGAAAGATGAGGGAGGAATTATTGGAACCTCTTATTATCAAGAGGTTTTTTCTCAATCTCCCTGAAAAATATGGAGGAAAAAATGGCAAAAAAACTATTTACATCTGAATCAGTAACTGAAGGACATCCCGATAAACTTTGTGATCAGATTTCAGACGGGATATTAGATGCAGTATTAGAAAAAGACCCTTATGGAAGAGTAGCAGTAGAAACAGTTGCCACAACAGGGCTTGTTTTAGTAGTGGGAGAGATGACTACTGACTGTTATGTAGATATACCACAGATTATACGTAGTGTAATATGTGATATCGGTTATACAAAGGGAGAATATTATTTTGACGGCAATGCTTGCGCTGTATTGACTTCGATACATGAGCAATCACAAGATATTGCAATGGGAGTCGATAAGGCATTGGAATATAAAGAGGGGACTCTTGATGATGAGATAGAGGCTATTGGTGCAGGCGACCAGGGTATGATGTTTGGCTATGCTTGCAATGAGACGGATGAACTTATGCCCATGCCGATAGTCTTAGCGCACAAGCTAACTAAAAGACTTGCCGATGTAAGAAAGGCAAAGGAATTGACATACTTACGTCCAGATGGGAAATCGCAAGTTACCATTGAATATGAAGGGGATAAACCTATTAGAGTGGATACCGTGCTGGTTTCAACTCAGCATGATGCCGATGTTACAAGGGAACAGATAGAAAAGGATATTATTGAAAAAGTTATAAAACCAATAATTCCTTCTGAACTAATAGATAAAGATACCAGATATCTTGTCAATCCTACAGGCAGGTTCGTTATGGGAGGCCCCAGCGCTGACTCGGGTCTAACAGGAAGAAAAATAATTGTAGATACTTATGGTGGGTATTCAAGACATGGAGGTGGAGCCTTCTCAGGGAAAGATCCCACAAAAGTAGACCGCTCAGCAAGCTATATGGCACGCTATGTTGCTAAAAATATTGTAGCTGCTGGCTTAGCCGATAGATGTGAGCTGCAGCTTGCATATGCTATCGGAGTAGCAAGACCTGTGTCGGTTATGGTAGATACCTTTGGAACAGGAAAGCTATCAGATGATAAACTGGCTGAAATAGTTATAGAGAACTTTGACTTAAGACCTGGAGCTATAATCAGGGATTTGGAATTAAGAAGACCTATTTATAGGCAGACTGCAGCCTACGGACATTTCGGAAGAAACGATTTGGATCTACCGTGGGAGAGAACTGACAGGGTTGAAGATTTAAAAAAATATGTAAAATAAAAATTTATTAAAGGAACGGGAATCGTTATGGGAGTAAAAGTGGCAAAATTCGGGGGCAGCTCCGTTGCCGATGCTATTCAGTTAGCAAAATTAAAGGAAATAGTCGAGCATGACCCAGATAGAAGATATATAATTGTGTCGGCTCCGGGAAAGCGTTTTAGTGAAGATAACAAGGTTACTGACCTGCTATATTTATTAAAGGCTCATGTTGACCATAATGTTGGATTTGAGCAGATACTTCAGGTTATAAGTGACAGATTTCTAGCTATGGAGATTAACCTTGGTATTGATGTCAACCTGACAAAGGAATTCGCTGAAATTGAGAGCAATATTAGGGCAGGAGCTTCCGAAGACTATATCGCGAGTAGAGGCGAATATCTGATTGCCATGTTGACAGCGGCTTATCTAGGTTATGATTTCGTCGATTCTGCTGGTTTGATTTGTTTTAATAAT
Organism: Clostridiales bacterium; assembly: GCA_012523915.1. Lineage (GTDB taxonomy): Bacteria > Bacillota > Clostridia > Peptostreptococcales > Anaerovoracaceae > JAAYHT01. The sequence continues at coordinate 1,465 of JAAYSU010000092.1, read as the reverse complement.
CAGGGTAAATTTCTTGACGAAGAGACTAACAAGAGACTTAAAGAAGAGCTGTCAAAGCATGAAAGGGCAGTTATACCAGGTTTTTATGGGACTAAATTAAATGGAGAAATAAAGACCTTCTCAAGGGGTGGTTCCGATATAACAGGGTCATTAGTAGCAAAGGCTGTAAACGCCGATGTCTATGAAAACTGGACTGATGTATCCGGTTTTATGGTTGCTGATCCAAAGATAGTGAAGAATCCGAAACAGATCGATGTTATCTCATATAAAGAGCTGAGGGAGCTATCTTATATGGGGGCATCTGTATTACATGAAGATGCGATATATCCGGTTCGTGAAAGCAATATTCCGATAAACATTCGCAATACCAACGATCCGACGCATCCCGGAACAACGATAGTGGCAAATATTGATGGTTATAGAAATGGCGAAAAGATAGTAACCGGAATAGCAGGAAGCAAGGACTTCATTGTAATTGCGATCTATAAGAATATGATGAGTGCAGAACCCGGATTTGTAAGAAGGGCTCTAAGCATACTTGAGGACTATGGAATACCCGTTGAACACCTGCCAAGCAGTATCGACACCATATCAATAGTACTGTCAAAGAAGAAGATAAACGGTAAGCTAGAGGATATAATCGAAGAGATGAAGAGACGTCTTGCTCCCGACAGCCTGGAGGTTTATGATGATATGGCTTTGATAGCCACTGTAGGCGAGAGAATGAACAGAAGGTTAGGAGTTTCGGCAACTCTGTTTGGAGCACTGTTCAAAGCTGGAGTAAACGTCAGAATGATAGATCAGGGTTCCAGTGAAATGAACATAATCGTAGGTGTCCAGAACTCTGATTTAGAATCTGCGATCAGGGCGATTTATGACGCTTTCTATGGTCAAAAAGAAGATTGAAATATATCGAAAATTTAGTATAAAAGGGCGTTAGCCCTTTTTGATTTTTGGCATGTATTATGATATACTAAAAGCTTGATAAAGCTAGGGTATGTGAGGAGAAAGGAATATTAGATAATGGGATTATTAGAAAAGATTTTCGGTGATTTAAACACTAAGGAATTAAAGAAAATCGAGAAAATCGTAGATCAAATCGAAGCCCTTGAGCCTGAAATGTCCCAGAAAAGTGACGAAGAGCTCAGAGGGATGACAGATATATTCAAACAAAGATTGGCTCAGGGGGAAACACTTGATGATATCTTGCCAGAGGCTTTTGCTGTAGTAAGAGAGACTGCATCTAGAGTTCTCGGAATGAGACATTTTAGAGTTCAGCTCATGGGTGGAGTAGTGCTCCATCAGGGTAGGATAGCGGAGATGAAGACAGGGGAAGGTAAAACTTTGGTAGCAACCCTGCCTGTATACTTAAATGCACTAGAAGGAAGAGGAGTTCATGTTGTAACTGTGAACGATTATCTTGCTAAAAGAGATAGAGACTGGATGGGCAAGATATATGAGTTTC
>JAAYSU010000091.1 GCA_012523915.1 Clostridiales bacterium | reverse complement strand
GTCGCCCTGCACTATCCTTTCGGCGCCCATAGCTTGCTCCTTGATATTCATAGCAATATCTCGATAACCTTTACATATCATACCGATTTCATCATTTCTATTTAGATTTCTTTCTTCAATCGCCAAATCTGTGTCACCTAAGACCAGTAACTGCGATTTTTCTGCGATATCTCTGAGGGGTTTTGAGATTGTGTTTCTAATAAATGTATAAGAAAGGATTATTAAGATAAGACATGTTAAAACCATTGTAATTGCAATCTTAGGAATTACGGTATTTACTTTTGCTAGCTGTTCATCAACACCTATATCAATACCAACCAAACCGACTATCTTCCCAAGGGAATTATAAATTGGGGCAAATCCCGAGACCTGCCTGCCATAGCCTTCACCGTAATCCTGAACATCGGTATAGCGTCCTATACCATCATTAAATACCATCTGTGTTTCTTCATCGAATATATCTTTAGGATCAGTATAGCCCAGATATCCCCACTCTCTCTTGCTCTCTCCATCTAAATATCCTGAAACTATGTATTTGTAGTCCTGTCCATCATCAACAATAGAATATACGTATGTAACACCGTTTCTCTTTTTTATCTCACTCATTAAGGATTGAATTTCTTGGTAATATTCATCTTCAGATCCTGATCGAGTATATGTTGCGAATCTGTCACCGTCTATAGCTGCAGATATAGATTCTGCAATAGAAAGCGCTCTTTCTCCACTCTGTTTTAGAGCGCTGTCTTTATAAGCGTTATAGACGAACCCGGTTACAATAAGTGAACTCAACACTATTGCAATAATGAGGATAAGTAATAGTTTAGTACTTACAGTACCACCTCTCGATACCTGTTTATCCATTTTCCGTCTCCTTTAATACCATATACATTACAGACCTAGTTAGTTTTTATATTTTCAATCTCTTCGATTTCTTCCGCCTTTAATAGTTTCTCACAGTCAAGTAAAAGTTGTACGTCATCGCCGGACTTACCTATACCTTTGATATATCTGTTCTCTATTCCGGTCTTGCTAGCTGGTGGAAGATCTATGTTTTCATCATCAATTGTAAGAACCTCATCCACCTTATCTACTATAAGCCCTACTGTTACATCACTTATATCAATTACGATGATGCAGGTCCTGTCCGTATATTCAATGGGCTCTTTCCCAAATTTCATTCTTACATCAATTACCGGTATTATCTTACCTCTAAGATTGATAATTCCTTTAACATAATCAGGCACTTCCGGAACCTTTGTGATCGCTTGCATACCAATAATCTCAGTAACATTTTTTATTTCGATTCCATACACCACATCATCTAAAGTGAAAGTAAGGAACCTCCCGTGCTGCGTGTCCTCAAACGTATGGTTATCCATAAATATTTCCGCCACTATCTTCACTCCTTCCTGCAAACTGCTTCACTATAATATATCGGCATTAAAGGTAAAAACTTAACAAGACAAGTGGCAGAAATTAATCTGCCACATGAAAAGGATATTTTTGTACTTAATATTAATACTTATCAAACTCATCATCATTTAATATTATCCTAGGCTTTATCTCCTCAATTTCTTTACTACTATACTCTTTGCTTTCAATCCTCCTAACCTCATTCAACATACCATCACTTACGCTATTTTTAAGTTTGACTTTAGCTACCATTTCCTTTAATAGTTCAGCTTGACTTGAAAGCTCTTCACTTGCAGCAGCACTCTCTTCAGCAGTAGCAGAATTATTATGAACAACCTGGGATACCTGCTCTATTCCTTTATTTATCTGGCTTATGCCTGAAGCCTGCTCATTTGAGGCTTCTGCTATATCCTTTGCGAGTGATGCAGACTCTTTGATCTCATCTAATATTGCATTCAAAGCTTCTGCAGTATCATTTGCTATCTTAGTTCCAATTTTCACCTTTTCAATTGAGCCTTCTATTAGACCTGTAGTTTCGTGTGCAGCAGATGCACTTCTTGCAGCTAGTGTTCTGACCTCTTCAGCAACAACTGCAAAACCTTTGCCATGCTGACCTGCCCTTGCTGCCTCAACCGCTGCATTTAAAGCAAGAATATTTGTCTGGAAGGCTATATCGTCTATTACCTTTATGATCTTTGAGATGTTTTCTGATGATTCATTTATTTCCTTCATGGCCTGAAGCATCTCCTCCATCTGTTGGTTGCCAACACCTGCTTTCTCAAGTGCGATTCTAGCATGCTCATCAGTATCGTTTGCATTCAAGGCATTCTGCCTTATCTGCTCGGCTATCTGTGTAATCGATGCCGTAAGCTCTTCTAAAGAGCTTGCCTGTTCAGTCGAGCCTTG
>JAAYSU010000090.1 GCA_012523915.1 Clostridiales bacterium | reverse complement strand
GACCTATCGATTGAAGTGATACCCAGATCCGATAAGGATATTCTTGGCATAAGTATGAGAGCAGTTGTAGAGACTTTAAGGGACCTAGTAAAAGAAACCAAAGTACTTATTAAAGCTGCATCTGAAGGGGATTTAACCATAAGGGGGAATACCGAAGAATTAAAAGGGGGATACAAAGAGATTATTGAAGGTTTTAATAATGCGCTTGATGCCATATCCAAACCCCTTTTTGCATCAGTCGACTATCTAGGCAGAATGTCAAGGGGGGAAGAACTTGAGGATATGATAAATACCTACAAGGGTATCTACAGAGAACTTGTTAATAGTTTCCTTATGTTAAAGAGCACAGTAGATGACATGATAAGTGAAATGCAAAAGCTTACGGATGCGGCAAGGGAAGGCAATATCTCCCATAGAACGGATGTGGATTTACTTAAAGGAGTCTATAAAATTATAGGCGGAGGAGTAAACGAAACTTTAGATTTGATCGTAGCTCCGATTCAAGAGGCATCTGAAGTGCTTCAAGAGATGGCTAAGGGTAATCTCAATGTCAGGATGGAAGGAGATTACAAGGGAGATAACGCTGAGCTGAAAGAAGCTATTAATAATACAATAGATGGCCTATTAGGTTATATTAACGAAATATCAAATGTGCTTGCTGAGATCGCCCAAGGCGACTTAGATATAACAGTGTCTAATGAGTTTGAAGGTAACTTTGTAGAGATAAGGGATTCACTTGCAAACATAGTTGAGTCCTTAAACGATATGATGAGTGATATAAACGAGGCAGCTAACCAGGTGGCCACGGGATCGGTACAGGTTTCAGATGGCAGCCAGGCCCTGTCGCAGGGCTCAACCGAGCAGGCAAGTTCCTTAGAAGAGCTTACGGCTTCAATCCATGAAATAGCAGAGCAGACAAAGCAAAATGCTTTAAATGCAAATCAAGCTGATGACTATGCTAGACAAGCTTTCCAAAAGGCCAGCGAAGGCAACAAGCAGATGGAAGAAATGTTACAGGCAATGGAAGAGATAAATGAATCATCTCAAAACATTTCGAAGATCATAAAGGTAATAGACGATATAGCCTTCCAGACAAACATACTTGCCTTAAATGCTGCAGTTGAAGCTGCAAGGGCAGGTCAGCATGGTAAAGGTTTTGCGGTTGTTGCTGAAGAGGTCAGAACCCTAGCTGCAAGAAGCGCATCTGCTGCAAACGAAACTACAGGACTTATTGAAGGCTCTATTGACAAAGTTAAGGTTGGAACCAAGATAGCAAACGATACAGCAGGAGCTTTGAATGAAATATTAGAAGAAATAGAGAAAGCGGCTTCCCTTGCAAAGGATATTGCGAATGCTTCAAATGAGCAGGCAACAGGAATCAGTCAAATTGACAAGGGAATTGAGCAGGTATCCCAGGTAGTGCAGAACAATTCAGCTACTGCTGAAGAGAGCGCCGCTGCAAGTGAAGAACTTTCGAGCCAGGCTGAACTTCTGAAAGAGTTGGTAGGAAGATTCAAGCTAAGAAAGATGATGCTTTCGGGAAGTGAACAAAAATTAATAGCTCCAGTTGAAAGGAAAGAGATCTCTTTAGAACCTAAACAGCCACAGATTATACTCAATGATGAAGAGTTTGACAAGTATTAATAAGATGCTAAAATAGAAAATACAGTCTGCCATGAATATTTTACGGCAGGCTGTATATTCTTTAAAATGTCAAAATGGAGTGTATTGATGAGAGTAAAGACTAAAATTAAAGTACTGGTAGTGGATGATTCGTTGCTATTCAGAGAGACGCTAGCTGCTGAATTAAATAAGGATTTTGGCATAGAAGTTGTTGGAACAGCCTCTGATCCTTATGATGCAAGGGATAAGATTATCAGCCTAAAACCTGATGTTATGACCCTGGACGTGGAGATGCCGAAGATGGATGGTATTGAGTTTCTAAGAAAGCTAATGCCCCAGTATCCATTGCCGGTAGTTGTAGTCAGTTCGGATGGAAATAAGGTGTTGGATGCACTCGATGCAGGCGCTGTTGATTTTGTAGCAAAACCTTCAGCATTTAGATCTAATAAAGATTCCTTTTTAAATGAGGTGATTATTAAAATAAAGATTGCTTCTTCGGCTAAAGTCGCCAGCCATAAAAAAGACTATGAAGCAACGGCTGTTTCAAGTGTCGAAGGGGACCTCTCTGATATGGTTATTGCTATAGGTGCATCTACAGGCGGAACTGAGGCAATTCACAATATTATTAAAGCCTTTCCAAGACATATGCCAGGGATTTTGATAGTTCAGCATATGCCTGCGGTATTTACTAAGCTCTACGCTGAGAGATTAAACAACTCATGCGCTTTAGAAGTTAAGGAAGCCCAGGACAAAGATTTGGTCAAAGCAGGTAAGGTTCTAATAGCTCCAGGAGATTATCATATGGTACTTAAAAAAGGGCCAAGAGGCTTATACGTAAAATGTGAAAAAGGAGAAAAAGTCAGCGGGCACTGTCCCTCCGTTGATGTGCTCTTTGACTCCGTCGCTAAGGTGATGAAGAATAAAAGTATCGGGATCATCTTAACCGGTATGGGAAGGGACGGTGCAAGCGGTCTTCTCAACATGAAAAAGCACGGGGCCTATACCATAGGGCAAGATGAAGGAAGTTCTGTTGTATATGGCATGCCTATGGTGGCTTACAACATCGGAGCGGTTATGAAACAGCTGCCTCTTGAAGATATACCCAAGGAAATTTGTAAAAGGCTGTCTCTAAAATGAGACAGTTTTTTTATAAAACCAGGATATCTACCGCCTCTTGACCCTGCATAGCTTCTATAAATTCTGGTTTCAGGTAGTCTAATAGATGCTCTAATTCGAATGTAAAGCTGCGGATTCCTGCAACGTAGGGAGCTATATCATAGAGAGGGAAGTATACTACAAGCTCGTCGCCATTAATCAGGAAATTAAAGTTGCCTTGGTATGAAGCTATGGTTTCTTTTGCGGTATCAAAGTAGATATCATCATCTTCAACTTCTTTCATTATTTTAGCAACTATTTGGTCAAATCCGTGCGAATCCTCTATAAATAAATCTTTAAATGAGTATATTTCACCCGTGGCAACATTGAATGTGTAGCTATCCAGCCAGTACATTCCATGGGCTCCGCCGGTGTAATTGTCCATGTATATCCAAAGTGAGGCTATATCATCATTGTAAAAGTATTGGTAGTTTGCATTTAGGGATGCCCTAAACCCTCTTCTATTCATCCTTTCCAACTCGGCTGCTGCATCTTCTACCTCTTTGATCGATGCACTTACCCTTTCATCAATTAGTTTGTTCAACTCCTCTGCCCCGGGGAATCCGCCAAGTAAAGGAATCTTCATATCTATCTCAAGGAAATCTTCGCTTCTAGTAATTTCTTCGGTTTTAATTTTAAGCTTGCTGCTGGATCCATCTCCACAGCTGACAAAACAAAATGCAGCTAATGATATTATCAAAACTACTGATAAAATAGATTTTCTCACAAAATCACCTCCTTCTATTTGTATCGTTATAAATATATTAAATTTGACAAAGATAATCACAACTTAGATTTGACAATTTTTGATTTCACCTATATACTAAATTAGTAATTTAGTAAATTAGTGGAGGATGAATTATGAAAATACCAACATCATTAAAACACAAACCAGTAGTAGTTGTTGAGAACTATGAGGATATAGACGGAAGATATGCTTACAATAGCGATACCAAAGGTCTCTCTTTAGGACTAGCGCAATGGAATGACAGAGGAAAAGTAGATATTTCTGCAAAAGTATGGAGATACACAGGTGAGAAATGGTCTAGGCAGTCTGAGGAGTTACCCCTTCACAGGGTACTAGATTTGGCAATCTTTGTGTGCCGGTCTATGAAATATTTTAGAGAGGCTTATCGCTACCCCAAGCTATATGATCCTGAAAATCCTGTAGTAGATCGTGTAGGTCTGCAAGGTGATGCCATGACCGTAGAAGTTTGTACCGAAAATGAAAAAATAGATGAAGATATCAAATTGTTTAGAGATGCTCTTTCTAAGGATGATGAACTCTTAGGAGAGAGGATGGCTGTCCTAGCAAGGATCTTAAAAGATTTGGGTTATTGAATTTACCTTAATCTGTGTTATTATATTTCTTAGCATATTGAGGAAGGGAATTAATGGGCATAATTAAACTGATATTCATTAGACATCCAGAAACTGAGGCGAATGCGCAAAGGTTGGTTTATGGTAGAACCGAATCTGAGTATACGCCTAGAGGGATTGAAAGCATTGCCTGGGTATTAGATCAGCTTTCTGATAGAGGTATTGATAGGATATATGCGAGTCCATTAAAAAGGGCAGCTTTGTTGGCTGGTGAAATTGCTAAGAGTAACAGCCCTCCCATAGATGTGGTTTTTGATGATCGTCTGATGGAGATGAATTTCGGTAAATTTGAGAATAGGACTATAGAAGAGATCAAGGAGTTGTTTGGAGAAGATTTACTTCGCTTTAGGAAGGATTATGTGGACTTCAGGGTTCCAAAGGGAGAGTCCTTCAGTGAAGTACAAGACCGGGTAATTGAATTCATTGGGGAATTAAAGGCCAAAAAAGATAATGAGACAATAGTAATAGTAGCCCATTCCTTAGTTATCCGTGCAGCCCTCTCTTTTCTGATGAATATACCATTAAGGGAAATAAGGCGATTTGATATAAGGCCTTCAGGGATTGTAGAGATTAATAGTGATGGTATTTTATCTAAAATAATATATCCAACTACATAAAATAACTACGGCTGCGGCTCTCATTAGGTTAGCAGCAAAAGGAGAACAGACATGGAACAGAAAAAATTTTATATTACCACACCAATTTATTACCCAAGCTCCAATTTGCATATTGGGCATACTTACTGTACTGTCATGGCGGATGCCATGGCGAGGTTTAAGCGCTTAACAGGCTATGATGTAATGTTTCTAACAGGAACAGATGAACACGGTCAAAAGATTCAGAAGATAGCTCAGCAACATGGAGTTTCACCAAAAGAATATGTTGATGAAATAGTCAGCGGTATAAAAGAGCTATGGAAGACTATGGAGATCTCCTATGATGATTTCATAAGAACTACTGAAGAGCGTCATGTAAGACGTGTTCAGGAGATGTTTAAAAAGATGTATGAAAATGGAGATATATACAAGGGTGAATATAAAGGAAGGTATTGCACACCTTGTGAGGCCTTCTGGACTGAGACTCAAGCTGTTGACGGCAAATGCCCTGACTGTGGAAGGCCCGTCGAGTATGCTAAGGAAGAGGCATATTTCTTCAGACTATCAAAATATCAGGACAGACTGGTTGATCTATTTGAAAACAATCCCGAGTTTTTGCAGCCCGAAAGCAGGAGAAACGAGATGCTCAGCTTTGCAAAACAGGGCCTAGATGATCTTTGCATCTCACGTTCATCCTTTGACTGGGGTATTCCTGTACCTATTGACCAAGGGCACGTGATTTACGTATGGCTGGATGCCCTTTCAAACTATGTTACAGCTCTGGGGTATCCTGACCAGCCTGAGAAATATGATAAATATTGGCCAGCAGATGTTCATCTGGTTGGTAAAGAAATTGTAAGATTCCACACAATAATTTGGCCGGCTATGTTAATGTCCCTTTCGCTTCCCTTGCCTAAGAAAGTTCTAGGACACGGATGGATTCTTTTAGAAGGCGGAAAGATGTCCAAGTCTAGAGGGAACATTGTAGATCCTGTGAAATTAATCGAAAGGTATGGGGTTGATGCTCTTAAATATTTCTTGCTCAGGGAGTACACCTTTGGTAATGATGGAATTTTCACCAATGAGGTTATGTTAAATAGAATGAATTCAGACCTGGCAAATGACCTTGGAAACCTGGTTAGTAGAACCGTATCGATGATTGAAAAGTATAATGACGGGATAGTTCCTCCTGCAGGAAAAGAAGAAGGACCTGATAAAGAGCTCAAGGAAATAGTTTTAGCTGCAGCATCTAAAGTTGAAAGGGAGATGGATAGATTTAGCTTCAGCACAGCCCTTGAGGAAATATGGACTGTAATACGCAGAACCAATAAATATATTGATGAAACTACACCCTGGATATTAGCTAAGGATGAGGATAGCAAAGAGAGATTGAACACAGTGCTTCATAATTTAGCTGAGTCAATAAGAGTTGTTTCTGTTTTAATATATCCCTTTATGCATACAACTTCGACGGAAATAAGGAAGCAGCTTGGCCTATGGTATGCTGAGCCTGAGTGGAAAGATACTGAGGTCTTCGATGCAATGGACGGAGAAAAAGTAAAGAAAGGAGAAGCCATATTCCCAAGAATGGATATAGAGAAGGAATTAAGCGAATTAGAGAAGATGAATGAAGATAATACACCTAAAAAAGAATATCCAGCTATAAAAGACATTATTCAATTTGAAGACTTTGATAAGATAGATTTAAGAGTGGGCGAAGTTGTCGCTTGTGGAAAACACCCGAATGCAGATAAGCTTTTAGTTTTCCAGATAAAGATGGGCAATGAGACCAGACAAATTGTTTCCGGTGTAGCAGAGAGCTATAAACCAGAGGATACAATAGGCCAGAAGGTAATAGTGGTTGCCAATCTGGCGCCGAGAAAATTCAGAGGAAAACTCTCCAGCGGCATGTTACTTTTTGCAGACAATGGAGACAGATATGAATTTGTCACCACCAGTGCTCCGGATGGCGAGATAGTTAGTTAGGAGATGGTTATGCTTTTTGATTCACATGCACATATAAATAATCAAAGATACGATGAAAGAAAACTAAGGAGCTTGGTTCGGGACATAGAGGAATCGGATTTATCCTATGTTATGGATGTTGGATTTGATTTAGAAAGTTCCGTAAGGGCAGTAGAGCATGCAAACAAGTACCCTTGGTGCTATGCAGTAGTAGGTTGTCACCCCCACGAGGCTAAGACCATGGATGAAAACACCATGATAATGTTTAAGGGGCTATTAAAAAAACCTAAGGTTAAGGCAGTGGGAGAAATAGGGCTTGACTACCATTACAACTTTTCTGAACCTGAAGTGCAGCAGCATTGGTTCCGTCGACAAATACAATTGGCATTAGAATACGCTATGCCAATTGTTATCCACGACAGAGAGGCCAATCACGATGTTATGCAAATTTTAAAAGAGGAAGGAGCCTTTAGCAAGAAAAGGACTGATCAGTTTCCTAAACAAGCTGACGGGCTACCTGATGCCAGGGTTTTATTGCACTGCTATTCCGGCAGTAGGGAAATGGCAGAGCAGTATATTAAGCTTGGAGCAACTATTTCTATTGCAGGGCCTGTCACTTACAAGAATGCTAGAAAGCTTCTTGAGGTTGTGAAAGCAATCCCTATT
>JAAYSU010000089.1 GCA_012523915.1 Clostridiales bacterium | reverse complement strand
GGATCGTGTTGTAGAAATAATTAACGAAAAAAAATATGACTTTATTATCCTAAACTATGCAAACCCAGATATGGTAGGGCATACTGGGGTTATGGATGGAGCTGTTAAGGCCATTGAAGTATTAGATAAATGTGTTGAGAGAGTAGTAAAAGCGCTGAAAAAAGCAGGGGGACAGATGATATTAACATCTGATCATGGAAATGCTGATTGCATGTTTGATGAACATGGAAATACAGTAACCGCCCACTCCTTAAACCCTGTCCCCTTATTAATAATGACGGAAAAACCAGTAAGTCTCGCTGAAGGTGGAATTTTAGCCGATATAGCCCCTACCCTCTTAGATCTAGCTAACTTAGAGAAACCAAAAGAGATGACCGGAAAAAGCCTACTAAAATAGCCCTTAGTTCTCTATGCCTACTCTTGCCTCTACACCTTGATTATAGTAATGCTTTATCTCTTTCATTTCTGTGACAAGGTCTGCTAGGTCTATTATTTCCTGGGGTGCATACCTTCCTGTGAGTATAACCTCAGTTTTTTCAGGTTTTTGTTTGAGCAGAGCTAACACATCCTCTACCTTTAATAAATTGAAATAAAGGGTTGTATTGATTTCATCAAAGACTACCATATCGTATTCTCCCGATGTTAAAACCTCTTTCATTCGCTCAAAACCTCTACGGGCCTTCTCATAATCTTCCTTTGAGGGTTCCCCTTTTATAAAAGTGGGGTTCCCAAATTGCTCCATGGTGAAATTTTTAAAATAATCCCTTGCCTTTAATTCGCTATAATTTTGTCCCTTCATGAACTGACCAAAGAACACTTTACCTCCCGCACATAGGCATCTTAAACTTATGCCAAGTGCTGCAGTAGTTTTTCCTTTACCGTTTCCTGTATAAACTTGAATATAGCCCTTATCCATCGCTTCCTCCTTTTTTATCTTATCGAAGCCTTACTTCCAGCTAAGTATCCCGAACTCCACGCCCATTGTAAATTCCATCCTCCACATTTGCCGTCTACATCTAATATTTCACCAGCAAAGAATAGGCCGGGCACCAACTTTGACTCCAAAGTTTGCCTATTGACTTCAGATGATTTAATTCCGCCCAGCGTCACCTGGGCATTCTCCCAGCTTCTAGTACCGTTTATAGCTATCTTCCAAGACTTTAAAACCTTCACGAGATTTCTTAATTCGTCAAATGATATAGTTTCAATCGGCAGTCTATTATCTATACCCCATCTTTTAAGATATATAGGGGCCAATTTATTTTTAAGCATTCCAAACAAAAAATCATCTACCTGTCTATCTTTTAGGTGCTTCTTCCTACGAATTAACTTCTCCAACATGGTCTTTTCATCAAAGCTTGGGAATAAATCTATATCTACATAGTAATCTTTCATATCGGCTTTTAGATATCTACTTAGATTAAATATACATATTCCTGATAATCCGTCTTCAGTAAATTGTATTTCACCTAATTCACTATCTAATATGTCCTTTCCTTGCAAGAGTGTTACCCTGCCCTTAGCCCTCACGCCTTTAAGCTCTCTTAAGCTATCATCCTCTGAAGTCATCTGTACCAATCCGGGCAAGGGTGTATTTAGGCTATGTCCAAGACGCTCTGCAATAAGGTAGCCATCACCTGTAGATCCAAATTGGCTCCCTGCTTTTCCACCAGTAGCAAGTATAACATTCTGGGCTATTAGGGTTTTTCCATAAGTAAGGATAATTTCAAAACCCTTTTCAGTAATTCTTACATTTTTTGCTTTATAACCTAGGATAATTGAAACCTTCAGATGCTTTAGTTCAAGCTCAAGAGATTGTTTGATGCTTGTAGCCTGTTCTGTATAGGGATATAATCTTCCTTCACTTTCTTCTTTTGCTAAAACTCCTAATTCTTCAAAAAAAGATATGGTATCTTTGGGGCTCAGATATTTAAAAGCCTCTTCCACCAACAAAGGATCCTGCCCGCCATAGTCCTTCCATGTACAATTTATGTTTGAAAAATTGCATCTTCCGTTTCCTGTTGCCAATACTTTTCTTCCGAGCTTATCGTTTTTTTCTATTATAACAATATCTTCGCCGGCTATTACACGTCCAGCTGCGATTGCAGCCATCATTCCGGATGCTCCACCTCCAATGATGGCTATTTTATATTTTCCTTCTGTCATAGGAATGAGACTCCTTGAAAACATTTTTATATAGTGATATTATACCATAGGCAATGAATAGCTATCTATAAAAAGAATTGCATATATAGGAAGTAAATTATGTTTCGACTTATAAAAAAGATTTTTAATATAATAATACTATTATTTATCATTGGCGTATTAATCCTCGTCTATTCTAAACACATTGAGCCATTCCAGCTTAAGGTAACGGAAGTCTCTATCTCTTCACCATTCATAGATGAGCAAGCAAAAGGTCTTCGGATAATTGCATTTGCCGATACGCATTTTGGCGACTTCTATTCCACAGAGGATTTTAAGAAAGTTGTTGCTGCTATTGAAGAGAATAAACCAGATATAGTATTTTTTCTCGGGGATTTGATTGATCACTATGACAATTACACTGATGATAAAGATATAGGTGAATTAAGTCGCTTACTAAGTCAAATTGAAGCACCTTACGGCAAATATGCAGTCTTTGGAAACCATGACTATGGTGGGGGCGCAGAAAACATATATGATCACATAATGGCCGAAGGCGGATTCCATGTATTAGTAAACGAAAGTATTTCTATTGAGAAATTAGCTATTAAAATTATTGGAATTGACGATGTGGTAATCGGCTACGGAGATCCTACTGTTTGTAAAGAATCAAAAGAAGAACAATATAATATTGTTCTTACACATGCGCCTGATGTGGCAGATAAAGTTCTTGAATACGGTGTCGATCTTATTCTTGCAGGGCACACCCATGGAAGACAAGTTAATTTAAGCTTTTTCGATAATTATGTCTTGCCTCCATATGGTAGAAAATACATAAAAGGACTCTATGATATCGGCTCAGAAAGATCAACCAGTCTATATGTAAACGCAGGTATTGGCATGACTCAGCTACCTGTACGTTTCCTTTCTCCGCCTGAGCTAACTGTAATAACCCTACAGTGATCTAAGGGCCTTACTATATTGGAATCCTGCAACTATACTATTCGCACCTTGCAGAACAAAAATTACTCCGACGATTAAAGCCATAGCAAACCCCGTGACAAGCGGATTTGCAAAAGAATATATGCCAGCGATCAAGCTCAATACTCCAAATATTATGCCAAAGAACCAACCAGAGATTTTTTGCCTCTTAAATCCAAGCGCTTCCGAAATGCACAATACACCTGAGCACATTACCCACATCCCAAAGAATGTTATTGCGATTCCATCAGTAATTAGCATGTCAGTTAGTATCAATATGGATAAAAGGGTAGTCAATATACCATCGGCAAGCTGCCAAAGAATCAGCTCTGATCTTTTTTTAAATATGAAGTAAAACCCAATATGTATAATCCCTGAGATTAGCATGGAAACACCTAGTACAAATGCAACAGACGGAAAAGTTGTTCCAGGATTAGCGAAATACCATATACCGGTTGCTGCTAGAATAATACCCGCATATATAGTTACAATTCTCATATTGACCTCCTATATTAGTACTTTAGACGTATTTTACCACAGGATAGATGTTAGGTATACCCCTAATGGCATGGTTAAGAGCGACAGTATGGTTGAAAACAGAACCATCCTCACAGACGTATCCACTTCTTTTCCATATTCTGCGACCAAAATCGGCACTACGGCCGCACAGGGAAAAACTGACACAACGAATAGAATCTTACCCATCAGTACAGAAATATCGAAAATATTCAATAAGACTAAAGTAGCAATAGGCAGCACCAAAGCCCTCGCTATCGTAGCCTTAACAATCATCCTATCACTGATTAACTCATTAAAGCTACTTCCAAATAGTGTTGCACCTATATAAATCATCGAAAGGGGAGTCGCCAGTTCGCCTAATATTATTATCAATTTTTCTACGGGTAGGGGTACGTACTTTTGGAGGCCGGAAATGCCTAGTACAAGACCTACGATAATAGCAATAATGTTGGGGTTTAATATCTGTTTAATAGTATCTAAAATTGATACTTTTACATCTTTATTGTTTGATCTTTTGATTAAATAAATACCATAGGTAAACAACATAATATTCATAACCATATTGTTAGCTACCATGAACAATAAACCTTTGTAGCCAAAGAATGCAAGTGCTATTGGAAAACCCATAAATCCATTGTTGGGTATGACAAAAGAAACTTCCATAGTTTCAATATGATTAGACGGAATTTTAAAAAGGCGTATATAAATTTTTGCCAGTATAAAGTAAACAACAAAAAAACCAAAAGAATACAGGGACATCCATAAGAATTCATTGAGGATTTCCTGCTCAATATTTAATGAAAGAATGCTGGATAACAGCATGGGGGGTATGATTATATATATCAACAAATCACCGAGGCTATCTAATGACCCGCTGCTAATCCAACCTTTTCTGCTTGCTATATAACCGATTGCTATTAAACTAAAAAGTAAAAAAAATTGTGTGAACATCTACATCTCTTTCTTTTTTGCACTATGCCAGAATTTTATAACATGATTAGCTAAGAGTCAATAATATTTACAAATAAGGTTAGCTCTTCGATTAATCTGGTAATGAATATGGTAATATTGTATAATGGTATGGATAGTACTATGGAAGGGGGGGCTATAGTGAGCAAAAAAGTTATGGTCTGTGTTACACAACAGAAGACTTGCGATCGTTTAATCCAATATGGTAACGATATTCTAGATGATAAGCAAGATGAACTCTTCATCATTCATGTTGCTCATTATCAGTTTAAGTTTTTGGGAAATTCTAAAGAAGGTGAAGCTCTTGAGTACCTATATGAAAAGGCCCTTGAATATGGAGCACAACTAACTGTAGTGCGTTCTAACGATGTCTTAGAAACTCTGATAGATTTAGTTGAAAAATACAGAATAACTCATATAATTTTAGGGGAATCCGGCGAAGCTGAAGAAAGTGAAAATATTGTTCATAAGCTTGAAGAGCGTATCAATAGCAGAGTAAATGTTATAGAAGTTCCTGCTGTATCTTAATCGGGGCGTATAAACGTCCCTTTTTATTTTATATAGAAAGAATATTGACCAGTTCTAAAATATGTCGATCCCATCTACGCTCGATTTTCAATGCTTCTGTTAAATCCATGCCTATAATATCAGAGCCTTTAATCCCTATTGCTCTGCTCCCACTGTTATTTAGTAAAAGATCAACTGCCCTGTTACCCATCTTGCTTGCTAAAACTCTGTCCCTTGCCGAAGGTGAACCTCCTCGTTGAGTATAGCCTAAAACCACTACTTTAGTCTCAAAGCCTGTGGTTTTTTCAATAAATCTTGCCAGCTCTACAGAACCAATATCAACTCCCTCTGCACGTACTATAATGCTGTGCATCTTTCCTCTATTTATTCCCTCAACAAGTTTCCTGCATAAAAGATTCAGGTCTGTTTCTACTTCCGGAACAAGGATAAATTCGGCTCCACCCGCAAGTCCTGCATAAAGGGCAATATCCCCACAATCTCTACCCATTACTTCGACTACTGTACATCT
>JAAYSU010000088.1 GCA_012523915.1 Clostridiales bacterium | reverse complement strand
TGCCTGTAGACGTTATTAACTATTCAACAAAGGATGAAGCGGTCAAATATGCAGAAAAGCTCATTGATGATCTTGCGCCAGGCGGCGGCTATATATTTGCCTTAGACAAGGTCTTAATTGCTCCAAACGATGCAAATGCCGAGAATCTAAAAGCAGTACTTCAGACAGTTGCTAAGTATGGAGAATACAAATAAGGAGGTTTCCCGATGATTATTAAAACACCTGAAAT
The DNA here is from genome assembly GCA_012523915.1 of Clostridiales bacterium. GTDB lineage: Bacteria > Bacillota > Clostridia > Peptostreptococcales > Anaerovoracaceae > JAAYHT01. The sequence goes on along the minus strand of JAAYSU010000088.1, from coordinate 1,353 downwards.
AAAATCAGAAATATATCCCACATGGGAAAAGGTAGTGGAGGAGAATCCCCACTTAAAGAATAGTCCGGAAATTGTTAAGAAAAACTATGAAGATTCAGTAGAAGAACTATTTGCAGCAATTATTTTCTTATCAACTTTCTAATGAAGTACATGTAAAGGAGACTTATTTATGAGTGATAAAAATTGTTGCTGTAATGAACCAATGTCAGGAAAAGAAAGAGTACTTCGCGCCTTAAGTTGCTTAGAAACAGATAGAACTCCCTGGGTACCCTATGCAGGAGTTCAAACTGCAAATCTACTTGGTCTAGATGCCGAAACATATTTAAAAAGTGCAGACAATATTGTTGAAGGCATTAAGAAAGCTGCAGAATTGTACCATCCTGATGGACTACCCGTAGTCTTTGATATCCAGATGGAGGCAGAGGCCTTAGGCTGTGAAGTTAAATGGGCTAAAAAGAATCCCCCTTCTGTCTACACCCATATTTTAGATAAAGTAGCGCTAGAGGATTTAAAAAAGCCTACTGAAAATGATGGCAGATACCCTATTGTACTGGAAGCTGCCGAGCGTATTGTAAAGGAATTAGGAGACAAACTTGCTATTTACGGACTGGTTTGTGGTCCTTTCACCTTGGCTCTACATCTGCAGGGAACTAAAATTTTCACAGATATGAATCGTGCCCAGGAGAAGGTACATGAACTGATGAGCTTCACTACTGATGTAGCAAAGGATCTTTCTAGGATGTATGTAGAAAGGGGAGTAGATGTTATTGCCGTCGTAGACCCGATGGTATCCCAGATATCTCCTAGACACTTTAAAAAGTTTGTAACTCCATTTATGACGGAGGTAAATGAGTACATAAAGGGCTTGGGTGTTAAGGTTGTAACCTTTGTTTGCGGTGACGTAACAAAGAACTTTGAATTGCTATGTCAGACTAATACCCACGGCATTGCCTTTGATGAGAATGTTGACCTTGCATATGCTGCGGAGATAGCTATAAGAAACAAGATATCCTATGGTGGGAATCTACCCTTAACCAGTGTTATGCTCTTTGGATCCCCAATGGATAATGTATTGGAAGCTCAAAAACAGATAGATATCGCTGGAGGCGCAGGCTATATACTAGCACCTGGCTGCGACATAGCCTTTGATACTCCTGTCGAAAATCTTGTTGCTATTGGGAATTTCATATCAGGCAACTTTGCCTCCATTGATACCTTTATGACTGAGAGCTCCATTGAAGTTGATGAAGGCGAAGAGCTGGAGGAAGTAGAAATAGTTCCAGGCAAGGCCTTTGTAGAGATAGTTACCCTTGACTCAGAGGGTTGTCCGCCATGTCAGTATATGGTGGAGGC
>JAAYSU010000087.1 GCA_012523915.1 Clostridiales bacterium | reverse complement strand
CACGAATCCTCTCAAGTCTAAACGTCTAACCATTTGAAGCTAATTAAATTTTATCATATGTCTATATGAATGTCACATTTATATTCGTTATGTTTTTATGCATCAATATAAACGTTTTTTATGGTTGATAATATAAAAACCCCGTCAGTTGTTAGGTTGGCGACGGGGTTTACAGTAATACATTATACTATTTATTCAGCATTTCTGCTCTTTAACATATCAATTGCAACTACAATTACTAATATGGCTCCAATTATTATTTTTTGGTTTGAAGAGGAAATTCCCAATATATTCAGGCCAGTACGAATTATACATATAATAAACGCACCTATCATAGTTTTCTTGATATTTCCTTCTCCACCCGCCATACTTACTCCGCCAATAGCAGCAGCTGCAATAGCATCTATCTCATAGCCGCTACCAACAATTGGACTTCCTACCTTTAATCTTGATGCTACTATGATACCTGCAAGTCCGGCAGCTAAGCCATTTAATAAGTAGATTAGAATTCTATATTTGCTAACATTAATACCCGAAAGTATAGCTGTCCTCTCATTACTTCCTATTGCATATGTATATCTGCCAAATTTGGTTTGCTTAATTAAGAACAAGCAAATGAGGAAAAATATAGCTGCAATAATAGCCTGAGATGGGATAAGTCCAAATGTTCTTGCGCCAAATATTTCAAATGATTCAGGTAAATAATTAACTGGGGTCTCAGATGTAATAACCAGCGCAGTACCACTGGCCGCATACATCATTCCTGCTGTTGTAATAAAGAAAGGAACCCTAAAAATAGAAATGAATATTCCATTCAATAATCCACACAAGCCACCAATACCAATACCAATAATTACACTAATTATCATGGGAATTCCATTTACCATACATATTGCACTTACACATCCGCTTAACGCTACAATTGAACCTACAGACAAGTCTATACATCCGCTAATCATTACAAAGGTCATTCCGCAAGCCAAAATCGCGTATACTGATGTGGTACGCAAAATGTTTGTGAAATTAGTCCATGAAAAGAAACCATCTGTAATAACACTTAATAGTACTACTAGTGCTATAAGGATAACATAGATACCATACTTGTCATAAAATTCCCTACCCTTCGATTGTTTCATGTCCGTTTACTCCTTCTTCTACACCTAACATATTTCTCATTAGCTTCTCTTTTAAATTGTCTTCGTCACAATCCAGTTCAGCAACCTTGCGTCCGTTTCTCATAACAAGGATACGATTACATAAACCGATCAGCTCATCCTCTTCGGAGGATATTACTATGACGCCAACATTATTCTCTGCAAGTTTATTTATAATCCAGTAAAAGTCTGTCCTGGCACCAACATCAACACCCCTAGTAGGCTCATCTAATATTAGCAACCTGGGTTGATTCATTATCCATCTTCCAAAACATACTTTTTGCTGATTACCACCACTAAGTCTATCCATTCTATGGTTAAGACCTGAAGTTTTAATATGTAATCTATCAATCATTTCTTGCACTAATTTCTTTTCTTTTCTTTGCTGGATTACGCTATTTCTACACAGAATGCTCATATTAGAAATAGCCATATTTTCGCATAAACAACGAACAGCAAGTATACCTTCTCCCTTTCTGTCCTCGCTTACATAGGCTAATCCGGCATCTATAGCTTTTCTAGGACTCTTAAAACAAACGTTTTTTCCATCTAAAACTAAAGTTCCTTCGTCTAGATTATAGCAACCAAAAATAGTCTTTGCGATCTCTGTCCTTCCTGCACCAGCAAGTCCAGCAAATCCAAGTATTTCGCCTTCTCTTAATGAAAAACTTACATCTTCAAACTTGCCATTAGAACTTATATTTTTTGCTTCAAAAATTACTTTTCCTGCTTTGTTAATTTTGGGAGGGAACTGTTCGCTAGGTTGACCACCTATTATTCCCGCAATTAGACGATCATGACTAACATTTTCAATGTCATCTGTAAAGATGTGACGGCCATCTCGCATCAGTGTTATACGTTCACATATACGATATATTTCTTCCAGTCTATGTGAAATATAAACCATTGAGATGCCCTTAGCTTTTAGATTGTGCATTATTTTATATAATTGTTCTACTTCTTGAACTGACAAAGAAGAGGTGGGTTCGTCAAATATAATAATCTTAGAATTAGCATTTAAGGCCCTTGCAATTTCAACCATCTGCTGCATTGCTACAGAGATACGCCGAACTTCGATGTCAAGATCTAAATGGACACCCATTTCAGCCAATATTTGATTCGCCCTATCACGCATTTCTTTCCAATTGTATACTCCATTTTTAATTATCTCTCTGGAAAGAAAAATGTTTTCTAATACGCTAAGATGAGGAGCTACATTTAATTCTTGAAATACCATAGTGATACCTTGAGCATGCGCAGATGCTACATTCTTCATATGTATTTCTTTACCTTCTAAAATAATCTTGCCTTCATCTTGACGGTAAACACCAGCAAGAACTTTCATCAAAGTTGACTTACCAGCGCCGTTTGCACCCATCAACGCATGGATTTCACCTTTTCGCAATGTAAAATCGACATTATCTAACGCTTTTACACCGCCAAAAGCCTTGCTTATT
>JAAYSU010000086.1 GCA_012523915.1 Clostridiales bacterium | reverse complement strand
GTTTCATTTTGTCAACAGCTTTTTTTCTTTTTTCGCTGCCTTTTTATACCCTCTTGTCTGCTCTTTCAAACGACAGCTTTATCAGAATAGCATCAACATCTATTTCTGTCAACACCTTTTTTACAAAAGTTTTTGTTCCATGTTTTACTACATATTTAATAGGACTTTACAATACTTTCTTCACTTATTAACCAACTGATTTCAATAGTTCCGTATATTGACAATTAAATACATCATAAGATATAATGATTTGAGCGTATTTTTACGCTACTATATTATAATATGTTACAATATTGAAAGGAGGAAACATTAATGGGTAGAAAGATCCCTATATGGCAAGTGCTGCTCATCATAATCATCATGCTTATCTTGCTGTATTATGAGATCATAGTGAGTGATCACGGAGATGCTCATGTCGCTCTAATTGCATCAGCCATAATAGCCGGCATAATTGCAGTAATTAACGGTTGGAAATGGTCTTTCCTTGAAAAGGGTATAATAGCTGCCATTGGTCGTTCAATGCAGGCTATCTTAATCCTCATGATAGTGGGTGCACTGATTGGATCATGGCTTGCTGGTGGCGTTATACCGACAATGATTTACTACGGACTTATGATTCTAAATCCTGGAATATTCTTGTTTGCTGGCTGTATACTCTGCTGTATTGTATCTTTGGCTACAGGAACTTCCTGGGGTACAGTAGGTACAATTGGCGTAGCACTTGTCGGTGTCGGAATGGGTTTAGGCATCAATCCTGCCATGACAGCTGGAGCAATCGTATCTGGTGCTTATTTCGGTGACAAGATGTCACCACTATCAGATACCACTAACTTGGCACCTGCTGTTGCAGGTTCAGAATTATTCGAACATATCAGACACATGATCTGGACAGTTACCCCTTCTCTTATCATCGCACTTATCGTATATGCATTCTTAGGAATGGGGCATGCAGGCGACACCATGGATATGACTACAGTCAATACTATTGTTAATGGACTGGCAGATGAATTCTGGATTTCACCTATACTCTTACTTGCTCCACTATGCGTTATCTTAATGGTAGCATTTAAGATACCAGCTATACCAGGACTTCTTGGAGGTACGATTCTCGGTGTTATATTCATGGGAGTTCAAGGAGTACCTATGGCAGAATGGGGACTTATCTTAAACTACGGCTATGAATCAGTAAGCGAAATTACTGAGATTTATGAGCTCTTAACAAGAGGCGGCATACAAGACATGATGTGGACTGTATCCCTTATCATTTGTGCTATGAGCTTCGGTGGAATCATGGATGCTTCCGAAATGCTAAAATCTTTAGCAGAGGCCTTGCTCAAAGTCGCAAAGAACACAGGATCATTGGTTTTAATTGCCGTTCTATCTTGTGTATTCATGAACATCGTATCTTGCGACCAATATCTTGCAATAATCCTTCCTGGTAGAATGTACAAAGAAGCATTTGAAGATAGAAGGCTCAAACCAAAGAACCTATCCAGAGTATTGGAGGACTCAGGTACAATAACTTCTCCTTTAGTACCATGGAACACTTGTGGTGCAACAATGAGCACATTCTTAGGCGTGCCGACATTCTCATATCTACCTTTCGCAGTCTTGAACTACGTAAATCCATTAGTATCAATTTTCTACGGATTTACTGGAATTTCAATGCATAAGATGAGCGAAGAAGAATATCAGCATGTTCTCAGGGTAAGAGAAGAAGAAAGACAATTAGCACTAAAATCATTAGAATAATATTTGTTACATAAAGGATGGGCGAAATCTCGCCCATTCTTTTATTCTATTTAAATATTTAACTTGACTTCTTTCTCTATTTCAAATAGGTATAGATAAACCTCATCAACAGTTATACCCCCTATCTCTTGCAATGCTTGTTTATATAGTTTTAACAGGGGAGTATAGTTTTCTTTCATAGCTTCAATACTTTTGTCACTTGCAACATAATTTGATTTGTAATCCAAAAGTATATATTTATCATTTTCTTTAAAATAGCAGTCTATGGTTCCTTGTACAATTATCTCTTCCCCGTCTTTTTTGATAAGGTGGTTGAATGAGACTTCTTTATAAACTTCATTTGATCGGCAAGCCCTAATACCGATTTCAGATTTGAAAAACTGCTCAATCTTTACGGGATCAATCAAATCAACCTGTTCTTTGGTCAATATTTCTCTAGCGACCATATCATCTATGTAGTTACATATAGCATTTATATCGTATTCCGTATTAAAAGGAATAGACTCCATAATTCTATGATAAACTGTTCCCCGCTCTGCTCCTAAAGAACTTGGGGCTTTAGTAATATTTATAATTCTACTTTCACTACTGCTGCTTAGCTCAGAAACGCTATATTTAGACTTGGTCCTCAAGGCTTTTTGATAACCGTATTCCCAGTTAAACCGCCTATTTACCTCCTTCGACAACTCACTATCAGGCTTAAAACCTGATTCCAGATATTCTTGCAGAGAAAGAAGGTTTTTTTGTTTACTATCTTTTATCTGACCTACCTCACTTCGGTCATGTCTCTCAAATATTATTTTTTCAGAATCCGATAGAGTAGGTAGCAAATAATCAAGATAGGAGTTACCCTTTATTACTCCCAAATCCTTTTTTATAGATGCCAATCCCAGCACCTTATCTATATCCTTTACGGTACCTAGAAGTACTAATTTATCCTTCGCCCTTGTTAAGGCCACATAGAGGATTCTGATTTCTTCTGCAAGAGACTCTCTTCCTCTTCTTGCATCTATACAATTATGCAAGATGGTTCGCCGCCAGTAACCCTGTCTACGATCCACATCCTTTAAAGCAATGCCTAGGTTTTTATGCATGCTTATTTGCTTCCCCGTCTCTTGGTAAAAACGTCTTCCTAGATTTCCTACTAAAACCATTGGAAACTCCAAGCCTTTGCTCTTATGCACAGTCATAATTCTCACCACGTCATCGCTCTCACCCAAGGTTTTGACTGGGGGAATTGCTATCTTTCTCTTTTTTATTGCTTCTATGTAGTTTATAAAGCCGAAGAGTCCCTTAAATTGTCCGTTTTCATACATCGATGCTTTATCTACCAAAGCTCTTAGGTTAGCCTGTCTTTGATTGCCTAAAGGTAGAGCGCCTACATAGTTATAGTATCCTGTTTCGAGGATCAGCTCCCATATGAAATCAGGAAGAGCTAATAGCTTTGATTTCTCTTTCCAATTAGCTAAGCTTAAAAGTACCTTATTACATTTTTCTTTCAAAGAAACATTTTGTCCATATTTTGAATAATCATAAAAGGCACTATAGTAACTACCCTTTCTTTTTTCAACTCTTATCTCGGCCAGTTCCTTAATACTAAATGCAAAGATAGGAGAACGGAGAGTACTGATTAGCGGGACATCTTGTTTTCTGTTATCAATAATATTTAATAAGTTTAGAAATACTGATATCTCTAATGTGTCAAAATAGCCTTCACCTATATCTATGTATGCGGGTATACCCTCTTGCTGCAGAGCTTCGTAATAGATTTCTCCTATTCTCTCGGTGCTACGCAATAGTATAACAATATCCTTGTTTTGCAATGCTCGTTCTTTCCCCAACTTTTCATCGTAATAGGGTAGACCCTTTGCCTTTTTAATTAAACTTGCTGCTATAAAGGCTTCAAGTTCTGCCTTTTTCATATCTATTATTTCATCATCTAAATCCAAATCTTCTATTTGCTGCTCATCAACTAAATGAAGCTCAACCGGATATTCAAGCTCACCAGTATATTTTAAACCCTTGTACAAGGCTGCGTCTTCATCGTAATCCATTCCAGCTATCCTTTTTGTCATAATACGGCTGAATACATGGTTGACAATTTCTATTATTGGAGCCTTACTACGAAAATTCCTATTCAAATCCAGTTTAATATTAGGTCCCGTATCCTGTTTAAATTTTAAGTATTTATTTATAAAGATCTCAGGCTCAGCCAACCTGAATTTATAGATACTTTGCTTTACGTCCCCAACCATAAATACATTATCATCTCTCTGAATTTTTAAGATTATTGTCTCCTGAATCAGGTTACTGTCCTGATATTCATCTATGAAAATATATTTAAATTTATTTCTATATTCAGAAGATGCCTCTTCATTAGATAAAATCTCTAAAGCATAATGTTCAATATCTGAAAAGTCGATTAGTCCTTTCTTTTCCTTTCTTTTTTTATAGGCATCATCAAATTCCTTAACCAATCGGAACAATGTTTTTGCTTCGCTGTATGTATTATTTATCTCATCTACATATTCTTCTAGAGATTTTGCGCAGTATAGTTTGGTAAGTCTTTTTAAACCATCTTTCACCTGGTCTCTTATTATTTTAATATCATCTTTGATAGCCTCATAGTTTTCTTTATTATCACCCTTAGCAGTGAATCTATTAAACTCTATACTATTTAGTGCTTCTACACCCTTTCCATAATCCTTATCGAACGAGCTTTTAACAGCAATTAGCATCTCCAAATCTTCTTTGGCTTTTGTAACAAGGCTTTCCACATTTTTTTCTTCGAGCAAAGAACAGACTTTACTGTAACTAACAATTGCGTTTGAGAGTTCCTCATCAATCTCTTCGATGATATCTATAAATGCCTGACTTTTCTTGAAACCTTCAATATCCCAGTTTAGAGCTTCTATATTCTCTTCCAACCAGTTGAAAGGCTTAGGTAAGCTTCTTATGAAATCATAGGTTTCTAGAATAATATTCTTTACAGCCTCTTCATTTTTGCTACCTGAATATTGATTTAGGAATCTAATAAAGTTTTGATTTTCTTCTCTAAAATTTAATTCAAAAATATCTTCAATAGCTTCTTGCTGTAATATTATTCTTTGGGCATCATCGCATATATTAAGACCGGGTTCTATATTAATTAAATGGTAATATCGTTTTATGACATCCAAAGCAAAGGAATGAAAAGTACTTATATGGGATTTGTGAATATTATGTATCTGTTCAGGTATTGAGGCAACTATTTTCTCACGCATCTCTGATGCTGCAGCATTTGTAAAAGTTACCACTAACATCTCATCAAGTGAGACCCCATCATCTAATATTAATTTCTTAATACGCTCAACCAGCACCGCGGTTTTGCCCGAACCTGCCGCAGCCGAAACAAGAATGCTTTTACCCTTAGTTTCAATTGCTTGAAGTTGTTCCTTTGTCCAATTCATAATAATTACCTCCGATTTTATTATAACAAAATCTAAGTCTGATTGTAGATTTTATATATTTTGTTATAATAGAACAATAGATTATTAAGAAAGCTGGTAGAGAATTTATGAATACAATGCTTATGATACTTGATGGCTTCGGAATAAACCCTGATCCGAATTCAAGTGCTATTGAAAGGGCTAAAAAACCTTTTATAGATAAACTTTTTAAAGAATATCCAAATACCACTATTTCAGCATCTGGCCTAGCAGTAGGTCTTCCCGAGGGCCAGATGGGAAATTCAGAGGTTGGACATTTAAATATTGGTGCGGGCAGAATAGTATTTCAAGAGCTTACAAGGATCACAGAAGATATAAGATATGGTTCTTTTTTCAGTAATACTGCTTTAAACAATGCAATAGAACATGCTATTAATAATGATTCTTCTTTACATCTTATGGGACTATTATCTGACGGAGGAGTACACAGTCATATAAGCCATCTATTTGCATTGATAGATTTGGCAAAAGAAAATGGATTAAAACGCGTCTACATCCATGCTTTCCTCGACGGTAGAGATGTGCCACCTAGAAGTGCCTATACTTATTTATCCCAGCTTAAAGAATATATTGAAAAAGTAGGTCTTGGAAAAATTGCAACTATATCAGGAAGATATTATGCCATGGACCGCGATAGGCGGTGGGAAAGAGTTAAAAAAGCCTACGATGCTCTTACCCTCGGTCAAGGAAGGTTTGCATCCTCTGAAAAAGATGCAATAGAAAAAGCTTATAATAATAAGGAAAATGATGAATTCCTACTTCCAACAGTAATACTTGATGATATTAAGCCAACAGCGACTATCAATGATAATGACTCAATTATCATGTTCAATTTCAGACCTGATAGAGCAAGACAGATAACAAGATCTTTTGTAGATGATACTTTCAACGGATTTGAAAGAAGCAAAAGAGTCAAAAATTTATGTTATGTATGCATGACACAGTATGATGCTGAAATGCCCAATGTGCAAGTAGCTTATCCCCCGCAGTCCTTAAAAAATACACTGGGGGAATATTTAGCAAATCTTAACCTACGCCAGTTACGAATAGCCGAAACTGAAAAATATGCACACGTTACATTCTTCTTAAATGGCGGAATTGAAGCACCCTATAAAGGCGAAGAGAGGATACTGATTCCTTCGCCTAAAGTTGCTACTTATGACCTGAAGCCTGAAATGAGCGCTTTTGAAGTGAAAGATCGCGTAATTGAATTCGTCGAGAATAACAGCTACGATGTCATCATCCTTAATTTTGCTAAT
>JAAYSU010000085.1 GCA_012523915.1 Clostridiales bacterium | reverse complement strand
TTGAAAAACATTATATCAGAGGCCTTTCTTTTTTTATTCTTTTTTGACACAAATGTATTATCTCATATCAATGGGACAGAAAAACTGAATATTGGGTACTATATATATATTAATAAGTTGATGTTAGACTAGGAGCAGATATGAGTAGCGAAAATCAGATAAAAAAGCTTTGTCTAATGTTCGCTTTTAAGCGGACATTAAAAAAATATCGACAAATTTCTACCATTGTTTGAGGAGAAAGGCTTTACGTAACTCACTTTAAGTTCTATAATGTCATTGTTCAAAGGAGTGAAGACGAAGGCTATGCAGATATTGAAGGACAGAATAGTAAAAGATGGACAAGTTATTGGTACTGAGATTGTAAAGGTTGACTCTTTTTTAAACCATCAGATTGATGTTACTTTAATGTCAGAAATAGGGAAAGAGTTTGCGACACGCTTCGCAGGCCTACCTATAAACAAGATTCTTACAGTTGAATCGTCTGGTATCGCTTTAGCCTGTGCCACAGCAATACATATGGGGAATTTGCCTGTAGTCTTTGCAAAGAAGGCTGTTCCCAGCACAATGACCGAAGGATGCTACTCCACAGAAACCATTTCTTTTACAAAGAATACTGTGTACTCGATGATCGTATCCAAAAAATATCTTTCAAAGGATGATAATCTTCTGATCATTGACGATTTCCTGGCGCATGGTGGAGCAGCCCTTGGTTTGGAAGACTTGGCCAGGCAGGCAGGTGCTACAGTCTATGGCATCGGTGCGGCAGTAGAGAAGGAATTTCAAGGTGGCTCAGATAAACTGCGTCTAAAAGGATATCGGGTTGAATCATTGGCTGTAATTTCGTCCATCAAGGACGGTTACATAATATTTAAAAATAACAAAGAAGGAGAAAGATTAAGATGAGAAAATTTTTAGCTATTTTCTTAGTTCTTGCATTAGCGTTGACGACAATGGTTGGCTGCGGCGGAGGTGCTGAAGGCGAGAATGGAGGAGGCAATGTAAGCGAAGAAGATGTAACGACTATCGGTTTTCTATACATCGGGCCTGTAACTGATGGTGGCTATAACCAGGCACAACATCAGGGCACCAAGGCAGTTGAAGAACACTTTGGTGGCAAAGTAAAGATTTTATATGCTGAGAATGTATCTGAAGAAAAACAAGCTGTAAAGACAAATGCTATCAATATGATTGATAACGGTGCAGATATTATCATTGCTACAAGCTTCGGTCATATGGATGGCATGGAAGAGCTTGCTGAAGAATATCAGGACAAATACTTTCTCCATTTTTCAGGATATAAAATGAATGATACAAACTTCGGCAACTACTTTGGTGCAATGGAAGAGGCAAGATATCTATCTGGTATAGTAGCTGGTATGATGACAGAGACAAATAAATTAGGTTATGTAGCCGCTTATCCTTACACTGAGGTTCTTATCGGAATTAATTCATTCTACCTAGGTGCAAAATCAGTTAACCCTGATGTTACGATGAACGTTGTTTATATCAATAGCTGGGGAGATGCTGCATTAGAACAATCAGCAGCAGAATCATTACTTGCTATGGGTTGCGACGTATTGACACAGCACGCTGATACTTCAGCCGCACAGCTTGCAGCTGAGGATGCAGGATGCTATGCAGTAGGATACAATATGGACAACAGCAAGGTAGCTCCCGGATCATTCCTAACAGCACCTATTTGGCATCATGAAGCTTATTTAATTCCTACTATCGAAAAGATGATTGCAGGAGAATACGTTCCAGAATCATACTACGGAACAATGGCTGATGGCTATCTAGGACTTGCTCCTTTAACTGATTTGGTTCCTGAAGAGGTTAAAGCTAAAGTTGAAGAGGTTAAGGCTCAGATCTTAGCTGGTGACTTCCCCATCTTTGTAGGTCCTCTTAATGACAATCAGGGTAATGAAGTTGTTGCAGATGGAGATGCTCTTCTGACACGTGATGAGATTTGGTCAATGGAATTCATATTAGAAGGAATAACTGCTATAGAGTAGATAATTAGGGTGATTTTGAAAAAGTTTAGGGGACGGTTCATTTAAGTGGCCGTCCCTAGAATATTGGAGGTATCGTATGGAGCCGGTTAAAGCAATTGAAATGAAGGGCATTTCTAAAGCTTTTGGATCCGTAAAGGCAAATGAAGATGTGAATTTAACGGTATATAACGGGGAGGTGCACGCACTTTTAGGGGAAAACGGTGCGGGTAAAAGCACCCTCGTTAATATGCTTTCTGGAATATATAGACCGGATAGCGGAACAGTATCAATATATGGGGAAGAAGTCGGTTTTACGTCGCCAAAGGATTCAATTGCAATGGGTATAGGTATGATACACCAGCACTTTAAACTAATTGACGTTATGACCGCTAAGGAAAATATTATTCTTGGAAAGAACCAGGGTCTCATTACAAGGAACAAATATATAAGTAATGAGATAAAGAAAGTATCCGACCAGTATGGACTGGATATCGATCTTGATAAAAAAGTGTACAATATGTCTGTGGGAGAAAAACAGACACTAGAAATTATTAAAGTTTTATATAGGGGTGCTAAGATATTAATCTTAGATGAGCCTACTGCTGTATTAACACCTCAGGAAATCAAAAAACTATTTACCATAGTTAGAAATATGAAGGAACAGGGCTGTGCCGTTGTAATAATCACCCATAAACTTAATGAGGTTATGGAGATTAGTGATCGTGTTACTGTCTTAAGAAGAGGAAGGTCTGTTGGGACAGTAGAAACTTCCAAAGTTGATACATCAACGCTTATTGAAATGATGGTAGGTAAGAAAGTAGATCTAGCTATAAAAAAGGAAAAGACAGCCGACGCAAAAAAACTACTTCTAGAAGTAGATAATTTACATGTAAAAAACAGTGAGCAAAAATACGCATTAGAAGATATATCATTCAAACTTTATAGCGGTGAAATCCTTGGAGTAGCTGGAGTAGCCGGCAGCGGCCAGAAAGAAATATGTGAGACTATCGCAGGTCTCACCAAGGCTGAAAAGGGCCGTATTATCTTTGAAGGAGAGGACATAATCGGAAAAAGCCCTAGGGAAATAATAAGGCTTGGCATAAGGATGGGCTTTATTCCTGAAGATAGATTGGGCATGGGTCTAGTTGGCAGTATGGATATTGTCCATAATATGATCTTAAAAGATTACCACAATCAACCTGGTATTTTTCTAAGAAGGGGACCAAGCGTTAAGAAAGCCACAGAAATTGTAGATAAACTTGAGATTCAAACACCCAGTATAAATTATCCAGTAAAAAAACTGTCGGGTGGAAATATACAGAAGGTTCTCCTCGGAAGGGAGATCGATTCTAATCCTAAAGTTTTAATTACTGCTTATCCTGTTAGAGGTCTGGATATAGGAGCATCCTATAAGATCTATGATTTACTTAACGAACAGAAAAGAAAGGGAGTAGGGGTCCTCTTTATCGGTGAAGACTTGGATGTTTTGATGGATCTATGTGACAGAGTTATGGTCTTTTGCATTGGTAAGGTTGCAGGCATTGTCAATCCTGATGAGGTAACCAAAGAAGACATTGGTCTACTAATGACCGGAGGAAAAGGAGGAGCCTTATCATGAATATAATAAGCATATCTAAAAGAGAGGACCTACCCCAAAAGAAAGAGTGGCTTATTCGTGCTCTGGCAGTCGCTTTATCCATAGTATGCGCCGGCCTGGTAATTCGAATATTAGGTTACAACCCCTTACAGGTAATTCCAAGCATGGTAAGCGGTGCTGTTGGAACTGAAATTAGGTTGCAGCAAACCATCCTTAAGGCAATTCCTTTGGTAGTCACCTCACTGGGTATACTTGTTGCTTTTAAGATGAAATTTTGGAATATAGGTGGAGAAGGACAGATTATTATGGGAGCTTTAGGTGCCTCCTATGTTGCTTTGAACATCGAAGGGCTTCCCAAATTTGCAACCTTGATACTGATGATGATAGCAGCAATGATATTAGGAGGTTTTTGGGCCTTTATTCCTGCCTTCTTTAAAGCCAAGATGGGAGTAAACGAAACGATATTTACCTTGATGCTAAACTATATTGCAATCAAATTCGTTACCTATTTACAATATGGGCCATGGAAATCACCTGATTCTCAAGGGTTTCCCAAGGTGGCCACATTTTCAAATAATGCCATATTACCAAAATTATTTGGTATTCACATCGGCTGGATTATTGCACTTGTCTTGGTTGTATTAGTTCATCTATTTATCAACCATACAAAGAAGGGCTATGAAATAACGGTAGTTGGAGAAAGCCAGGAAACAGCAAGATATGCCGGGATGAACATTTCGCAGATAATTATTGTAGCCACCTTGATATCAGGTGGATTATGCGGGCTCACTGGTATGATACAAGCTTCAGCTGTTGAAAAGACTTTAAGCGCCACCCTATCTGGCGGCTATGGTTTTACTGCAATAATAACGGCCTGGTTTGCGAGATTGAACGCCATTGCAGTATTGTTCGTATGTATAGCCTTCGCAATACTTCTTCAAGGCGGTGCCTATATTCAAATCTCCATGCAAATTCCTGCATCAGTTGCTGATATGATTCAAGGCATTATTTTGTTCTTTGTATTAGGTAGTGAATTCTTCCTGCAATATAGAGTTAACATTAATCGCAAACGACTCAACGCAAAGGAGGTGGCATAATGGATGGATTCTTAGCTGCTGCAATAGTCGCCAGCATGCCTATGATGTTTGCAACAATAGGTGAAATCATTACAGAGAAATCTGGCTTACTGAACCTTGGTGTCGAAGGACTCATGCTAATGGGTGGAATCATGGGGTTTGTGCTGGGATATGAGACGGGAAATCCATGGATGGCCATTCTAGGTGCCATATTAGCTGGTGGAGTAGGCTCCTTGGTATACGCAATCTTAACCATTTCATTGCGCGCCAACCAAGTTGTCACAGGATTAACATTGACAATATTCGGGGCAGGTTTTGCTAGTTTTGTAGGAAAAACCTATGTTGGCCTGGTTGTACCTCCGGCATTGAAAGAGTTCTTTGCGAGAATTCATTTACCCATATTAGGGGATATTCCATTTTTAGGTCCCATATTCTTTAGGCAGGACCCATTCATCTATTTTGGTTACTTAGTAGTACTAGTTAGCAGTATATATCTATATAGGACAAGATTTGGATTAAATCTTAAAGCAGTAGGTGAGAGTGCGGCTTCGGCTGACGCTTCAGGTATTAATGTAACTTTATATAAGTATCTACACACCTGTATCGGGGGAGCGCTGTGCGGCCTCGGAGGAGCTTATATGTCATTAGTAATGATGTCAAGTTGGCAGGAGAATATTGTAGCCGGCCGTGGCTGGATTGCTGTTGCCCTTGTCATATTTGCATCTTGGAATCCTGTTAAGGCAATGATAGGATCATTCCTCTTTGGGGGGTTATCAATCCTTGGATTTCGTCTTCAGAGCATGGGAATAAATATTTCCCAGTACTGGGTAGATATGTTGCCCTATGCTGCTACAATATTAATAATTATCTTAAGCTCTAGAAAGAACAAGAAGGAAAATCAGCCTCCTGCTGATTTAAGCAACCCCTATTTCAGAGAAGAACGCTAAAATACGTACTATAAACTCTCCTTACTTGAATATATAGATAATTAAGATATAATAATATTCATAAGGTGGGATATAATGAGAGTGTTGGTACGTATTATGATTGGAATACTGGTTCTATGTATTCCTATTACAAGTATTTTAGCCGCTGCTAATTTGATAACCAGAGCCCCTGATTTGTACTCATTTGAGTTTACAAGATCCCAGGTTCTTAGTGAGAATAAAATAAGAATAGGTGAAAAAGAACTAAGCGACTATATCTCAGACTTCATGTTAGGCAAGGAAGAAGAATTTGATTATAAATTAGAAACACATGATGGTGAAAAAGATATATTCAACGACGAAGAAACATATTTCATGAAACAAGTCAGGTTTGCTTTAAATCAAACGGCGACTGTTCTGATAGTAGTTCTAATATTAATCGTAATAGGTATTTTATTATTATTCCGTTATGGATTAAAACATATGGTCCGCTTTTCTTATAAGTTAAGTGTCGGACTATTTGCAGTTTTTTGGTTTGCCATCGGCTGGATCTTATCTTCGTCTGCTTTAGGCTCTTGGTATAGTAAAATATTTACAGAGGATATATTAGGTACCGACAGTTTATTGCTTCTATTGTTTAACGATACTTTTGTAAGAGATTGGTTTTTAGCTTTATTGGGTATTTCAATAATCACAATGATAGTTATAGGGATAATATTATGGAGGCTGACGAGGCCAAGAAGGATGTTTGGTTGAGGGAGGAGATTTTAATGAAAGTATATGTTCATCTAGCTAACGGTTTTGAAGAGATCGAAGCCATTACTGTGGTTGATGTATTAAGAAGAGCAGAAATCGATGTTGAAACAGTTTCTATAACTGAAAATTTATGGGTTACTGGAGCACATGGAATTGGAGTTAAAGCCGATCAGTTGATCAATGATATTGATTATGATAGTGGTAAAATGATAGTATTGCCCGGTGGATTACCAGGTACGACTAATCTCGCTGAAAACTCAAAATTAATAGACCAGATTAAAAGCTATAATAATCAGAACAAATGGGTTGGAGCAATCTGTGCAGCACCTATGATATTAGGAGAAAAGGGTTTGCTTGAGGGTAAGACAGCAGTTATCTATCCGGGTATGGAATCACATTTAAAAGGTGCAAAAGTAGGACGCAAGAATGTTGAAGTAGATGGTAATATTGTTACTTCAAAAGGCCCAGGAACAGCTATGGAATTTGCTTTCAAATTGGTTGAGCTTTTGAAGGGTAAAGAGGCAATAAAGCAACTGAAAGAAGAAATGCTTCTATAAGATATGAGAGACTTACATTTACACACTTATTACTCTGACGGGACCCTCTCTCCCGAAGAAGTGGTTAAGAGAGCGGCAGATAAAGGCATCAGGACTATTGCAATAACTGATCATGATGGATTAAAGGGTATATCAGAGGCCTTGAATGCAGGTGAAAAATATGGCGTTAAGGTTATACCCGGTATTGAGCTGTCCGCAAAAGTATACAAAGAAGATTTTACTTCATCAAACTTTATTCCTACAAGGGATGTTTTTATGCATATCCTCGGTTATGACATAGATATTAATAACGAGGAGTTGAATCAAGAAATAGAAAATATACGTCAAAAAAGGATAGAGCGAAATATGAAGCTGCTTGCCAAATTAAACTGTATCGGCTGTGAGTTGAATGAGGGTGACTTATTTAAGTGGGCCCAAAAGGATTATATAGGTAAGCCAAATTTCGCTCTTGCTTTAATGGAAAAAGGATATATTAAAAATCCTAAGGAAGCTTTTTTACCTGGAAAGTTTTTAAGACACCCTGAGGTAAGATCTGTTCGCAGGGAAAAAATTCACGCAAGAAAAGCAATATCCCTTATAGAAAATGCAGGAGGCAAGGCTGTACTTGCCCACCCCATGAAAATTAGGGCTTTAAAAGGGAATGAAGAATACAACTTTGAAGGACTTGAAGCCTTGCTTGACATACTTCAGAAGTGGGGACTAGTAGGTATGGAATGTCGTTACAGCACACATAGCAAGGAACAAACTGAAGTCCTTGAAAAAATTGCACAAAAAAGGGGATTAGTAATAACTTCTGGTTCTGATTATCATGGTCCAGATTTTGATCCAAGTATTGATATAGGGGTTTTTGGGAAAGATTATTAACTATCTTTTTTTCCCTGTAATCTGCTTAATATCTATCCTGATTATAGTTACTGCATTAATAGAAGCCTCGCTGAAGGTGAATTTACGATTGTCCATAGTAGCTACGATTGCATTCAAAGCCTTAAGCTTTTCATCTTGGTCAGTTACTATGTTTGCAACACCTTGACCGATTACGCTTTTGTAGAACATTCCCCAATCACAAGGTTTTTCATCCTCCTTATATATCTTAGGGTTTACTATGTCTACTTGGAAGCAAACCTTGTTATTCTTTTCAATTAAATCTAATTTGTAGCCCTCTGGTGCGCAGTGCAGATATAAGCAGCCGTTAGAATAGGCATAGTTCATTGGAACTACATAGGGTTGGTCTTCATCCACCAAACCTAGATGGCAGTATTTAGATTCATTTAGTATAGCTTCTATTTCTTTTATGTCTTTGATTTCCCTATCTGTTCTTCTCATAGTTTGTTCCTCCTAGAGATTATATTTAAATTATATAGGAAGAAATATACATATTCAATGGAAATAATTTGACATATTATTTATATTATACTATAATACATTTACATATATTTACAAATAAGGAGGAAATTATCATGACTGACGACAGGGAAATCACATTTGATTTAAAGGAACATATCGGAATATTCGGAAAGGATTCAAGGGGCTGGACTAGAGAATTGAATAAAGTCTCTTGGAACGGTGGACCTGTAAAGTATGATATTCGCAACTGGGATGAAGAACATAAAAGAATGAGCAAGGGCATAACCCTTACCGAGGATGAGTTGATAGCTTTGCGTGATCTGATACAAGAAATTGACTTATCCTAAGAATTATGGCGGGCATAGATAGCCCGCCTCAATTATTATTATTAAGTATTTCTGCAGCTCTTTCGGGCTCACTGGTTTTTATAATCAAGCGGGCCTTACCTTCGCTCGAATAGCCGTACATGTAGGACACGTTTATGTTTTCAGATGCCAGCAATTCTAGTTTTTCGTTAAGTGCACCTGGTATATCAGGGGTTATAAGGCATATAACATCTGATACTTTTACCTTGTAATCATTATCTCTAAGTGCTTTTTCGGCCTTATCTATATCGCTAACTATCATTCTTATGATACCGTATTCTTCGGTTTCTGCTATAGAAAGAGCTGAAATATTAATCTTTTCTTTTTGAAGGATATCTGTAATATTTAATAACCTGCCTGTTTCGTTCTGTAAAAAGACAGAAAGCTGTTTAATTACCATACTATCAACCTCCATTATAGTTTACGGTTGTCTATAACGCGCTTGGCTTTACCTTCACTTCTCTTTAAAGTTTTAGGCTCTACCAATTTAAGTATAACACTTATACCCAGGTTATTCTCAATTTTCTGCTTAATTTTTCTATTTATTCTTGCCAGCTGTGCAATTTCATCTGTAAAGTATTTGTCATCAATTTCAACTTGAACTTCCAGTGTATCCATAGTAGCCTTTCTATCAACTATCAGTTGATAGTGTGGTTTTGCTTCAGGAATGTCAAGAAGTACACTTTCTACCTGGGATGGATAGACGTTAACTCCTCTAATAATCAGCATGTCATCTGTTCTTCCGTAGATTTTAGACATTCTAACACTGGTTCTGCCACATTCGCATTTATCGTAGTTCAGGCTAGAAATATCCCTTGTACGGTATCTGAGCAGGGGCATTGCTTCTTTGGTAATTGTTGTAAATACAAGCTCTCCTGTCTCTCCTTCAGGAAGTCTTTCAAGAGTGTCAGGGTTTATTATTTCCGCTAGAAAATGGTCTTCGGCTATATGAAGTCCATTTTGATATTCACAGCTTATGGAAACACCAGGTCCAATTATTTCACTCAGACCATAAATATCAAACGCTTTTATTTTCAAGCCTTCTTCAATCTTCTTTTTCATCTCTGGAGTCCATGGTTCGGCTCCGAAAATCCCAATTCTAAGTGGCAGTTTCTCAGCATCCACACCTGCCTCTTCAAGAGATTCTGCAAGGTGAGCAGCATAGGAAGGAGTACAGGCCAACACAGTGCTGCCGAAATCTTGAAGCAGTTGAATCTGTTTATCGGTATTGCCTCCTGATATGGGGACTACAGCCGCTCCGAGTTTTTCGGCTCCATAATGGAGGCCAAGGCCCCCTGTAAATAGGCCATAGCCAAAGGCTATCTGAACTACGTCATTTTTGGTTGCTCCTGTGCATACCAGCGATCTTGTCACTACTTCTGAGAAAATCTCAATATCTTTTCTGGTATAGGCTACCACCGTCGGTTTTCCTGTTGTACCGGAAGATGCGTGAACGCGAACTACTTCACTTTTAGGTACAGCAAAAAGCCCAAAGGGATAATTATCTCTTAAGTCATCTTTAGTAGTAAATGGAAGTTTAGCAATGTCTTCTAATGTGTTAATGTCACCTGGTTCTAAATTTAATTCCTGCATCTTTTTACGATAAAAGGGTACGTTATGATAGACTCTATTTACAATATTTCTTAGTCTAGCACTTTGTACTACGTACATTTCATCACGTGACATTGTTTCTTTTGGCTCGTTCCAAATCATTTTTGTCTCCTCACTTATTTTATTTATATGAATTACTTTGTATTGTCTAGTAACCAACTTTAGGTAAATGTCATAATATAAAACAAAAACCTAAAGGAGGTATTTCCATATGGATTGTATGCGTAGAATAGGAGGTATTGACGACAGCCTTCTTTTCTTTTTCCTACTACTGGTGATAATCTTTTGTGGTGGATTTTTCGGATGTGAAAGAGAACGCTGCTAGTTGTCGTATACAAAAAAGGTCTTTCCGTCTCGCAAGAGACGGGAAGACCCGTGGTACCACTCTTATTGTCGCTTACTAAGCGACCACTCAGGACAATCAATCCATATCCCAATAACGGGGGAAACCGTGCAGACCTACTTAATATTAGTCGTTCAGCCAGCAAGCTCAAGGGCGAACTTGGGAGAAAGCACTGTTATCGGTTCTCAGCTATCCCGGCTCTCTGTAAACAATATCAATCTCTTACTTTTCCCTGTCACAGCTTTTAAATCTCTATTTTTAATATGTAATATGAAGATATTCTATATCTAACTACTGCTGTTTGTCAATATCAAAGTATATAAAAACAGAGCAGGGCTATTCCTGCTCTGTCCTTTGTAACCGAGTATTTAAGCTTCGGCCACAGCTTTACGATGATCGTGTCTGAAAAAGAAAGATATAGCATAAATTCCGGCCAACCCTACGATGGCATAGATTACTCGACTGACAGCAGTCAATTGTCCGCCAAATATTGAGGCAATCAGATCGTATTCAAAGAATCCGATTAATCCCCAATTAAGTGCGCCAATAATTATTAGTACAAGTACTAGGTTTCTCAAAAGAAATCACTCCTTTCAGAATAGATTTTTCCCATATTTACAATTTTTATGATAAAATGAGCATAATTAATTAGTTTTTAAGTGTATGGAGGTGCTTTAATGATAGAGATTATTTTGAGGACAGAGCCAAGGGGTGAGGAGATAAATGTTTCAATAGAAAAAGGAACAACGATTGAAACATTAGTAAAGGATTATCAGAGCGAGCTACCCTATACCATACTTGCAGCTAAGGTTAATAACAAAGTACAAGAATTAAATAAAACTATTGATTGTCCTTGTGAAATTGTTTTTTTGGACATGAGGGATCCTTCGGGCAATCAGATTTATCAAAGAAGTGTATCATTTTTATACCTAAAAGCTGTTTACGATGTTTTAGGTAATGTAAATGTTGATATAGAAAACTCTCTAAATAAAGGGTTATTCACAGAGATAAAGGCTAAGAAACCTTTGACAAAATCGATAGTAGCTCGTATCGAAGCAAGAATGCATGAACTTGTAGAAGCGGATATTCCATTTGAACGAAAAAGACTGACAAGGGATGAGGCCTTTGAACTCCTTTGTGGAGAATACCACGAGGAGAAAATAAAGATGCTCGAACAAGCCTATAAAGTCGAATCGGTGCCCGTTTATTCTTGCGATGGATTTATGAATTTTTTCTACGGACTGATGACACCTTCTACAGGCTATATCAAGCATTTTGAGCTTCGTAAGTATCGCAATGGTGTATTGCTTCGTTTTCCTACACAGACTGCACCTGATCAGATTCCTGAGTACAGGGATGATAAAAAACTTTATTTTGCATTTGGTGAGGCCAAAAAATGGGGAGAATTAATGGGGATATCATATGTTGGCGAACTGAATAGCAAGATTGAAAGAGGAGAATATAAGGAGATAATACAGATATCAGAGGCCCTACATGAGAAGAAAGTAGCACATATTGCAGATATAATTAGAAAAGAGAAAAAGAGGATTATTCTGATTGCTGGCCCTTCGTCTTCAGGTAAGACATCTTTCGCCAAGCGTCTATGTATTCAGCTAATGGTTAACGGACAAAGGCCCCTTTATTTAGGCACTGACGACTATTTCCTTGAGCGAGAACAAACTCCTGTATTGCCAAGCGGAGAATATAATTTTGAGGACATAGATGCCCTAGATATAGAACTTTTCAACGATAATATGAATGATCTGTTAGAAGGCAAAGAGGTAGATCTACCAATATTTGATTTCATAAAAGGAACAAAGAGATTTGGACAGCGGATAACAAAGGTGGAAAACAACCAGCCAATCGTAATAGAAGGCATCCATGGACTTAATGAAGCTCTAACTTCTAAAATACCTACAGAGGCTAAGTTTAAAATATATATAAGTCCTTTTACACAATTAAATATAGATAATCATAACAGAATACCCACAACTGATGTAAGAATGTTAAGGCGTTTAGTACGTGACAACAAATACCGAGGCAGTTCGGCTCAATATACTATTGAACAATGGCCTAAGGTTCGAGCAGGCGAGGATAAAAACATATTCCCCTACAACGGGGAGGCAGATGTGCTCTTTAATTCAGCCCTGATTTATGAACTAGCTGTAATAAAGAAATATGCTCAGCCACTATTGGAATCAATCGGTCAGGAAGAAGAATCTTACTGCGAGGCGGTTAGAATGCTCAAGTTTCTAAGGTTCTTTAAAATAATAGAGGATGATTCAGTTATAGCCAACAACTCTATAATCAGAGAGTTTATTGGGGGTAGCATATTAGTATGAAATCAATTAAAATAGTTTAATAATTATATTGTGCGGTATATATAATCAAGGCAAAAAATAATAGGAGGTATATTTTGTAATGAAAGAACTGAAAGGTACGAAGACATTAGAAAACCTTATGATTGCATTCTCTGGGGAGTCGCAGGCAAGAAATAAGTACACTTATTATGCTTCTAAGGCCAAAAAAGAAGGTTATGAGCAGATAGCTAAAATATTTGAAGAAACTGCAGCAAATGAAAAGGAGCATGCTGAGCTTTGGTTTAAACTAGCTCAGGGTATCGGCACAACAGAGGAAAATCTACTAGATGCGGCTGAGGGTGAAAGATACGAGTGGACTGAAATGTATGCCGAAATGGCAAAAACTGCAAGAGAAGAAGGTTTTGAAGATATTGCAGTTCAGATGGAAGGCGTAGCCGCAATTGAGAAGAAGCATGAAGAAAGGTATAGAAAACTTGCTGCCAATGTGAAAGAAGGCAAGGTATTTGAGAGAGATGTAGACGTTAAATGGCAATGCGCGAATTGTGGACATGAGTATATGGGTAAAAAAGCCCTTGAAATTTGTCCAGTTTGTAAACACTCTAAGGCATATTTCCAAATCAAAGCTGAGAACTATTAATGTATATAGAACCAATTGTAATAAAGGGGCCCTCATCACAAGGATGAGGGTTCTTTATTGTTCAATATTATGATAGAATAAGGACTACTAAGATTTTATTGACTTAATTTAGGAGACAAATATGAATTCTAAAATAGACTATTTATCAAAATTAAATCCAATGCAACAGAAGGCAGTTACTCATAAAGATGGACCTTTATTAATACTAGCAGGTGCAGGCAGTGGTAAAACCAGCACCATGACCCACAGGATAGCATATTTGATTAAGGAAGAAGGAGTATCGCCCTATGAAATATTAGCTGTAACATTTACCAACAAAGCAGCTAAGGAAATGAGAGAAAGGGTAGAGGCGCTTATAGGAGAATATACCAATATGTGGATTCTAACCTTTCACTCTGCATGCCTTAGGATATTAAGAATGTATGCAGACAGAATAGGCTATGACAAAAACTTCGTTATCTACGATCCTTCTGATCAAAAAGCTTTAATAAAAAACTGTATGAAAAAATTAAATGTAGATTCCAAAGAATATACACCCTCTTATGTGCTATCTATTATCAGTGATTGTAAGGAAAAGGACCTTAGCCCGGAAGAGTTTGAGGCTGAAAATAATAATTTTAAATATAAGATTGTAGCGCAATTATATAAATCCTATGAGAAGCAGCTCAGGGCTAATAATGCTATGGATTTCGATGATTTAATCCTTAAAACAGTGCAACTGTTTTCAAAGGATAAGGAAGTTTTACAACACTTTCAAAAGAGATTCCGCTATATTATGGTTGATGAATACCAGGATACTAACTATATGCAATACAGATTTATTAAAATGCTTGCACAGGAACATAATAATATCTGTGTGGTGGGGGATGATGACCAGTGCATTTACGAGTGGCGGGGCGCTGATATTACAAACATACTCAATTTCGAGAAGGATTTCAAAAATACCAAGGTTGTTAAGCTAGAACAAAATTATAGGTCCCATGCTAATATTCTAGCTGCAGCCCATTCAATTATTGAGAATAATAGGGGGCGTAAGCCCAAGAAGCTTTGGACTGATAAAGAAGAAGGGGATAAGATTCAATACCACAGGGCAGATGATGATAAAGAAGAAGCACGCTTTATAGCGATTGAAATAGAAAGACTAAGATCTAAAGGAAGGAAGTATTCAGATTTTGCGGTACTATACCGTATTAATGCCCAATCCCGGCATTTTGAAGAAGCCTTTACTAGAAGGGGCATACCCTATAGGGTTTTAGCAGGGCTTCGATATTATGAGCGTAAAGAAATAAAGGACATACTAGCATACATGAGATTGGTTCAAAATCCTTCCGATGACCTTTCATTGGAGAGAATTATTAATGAACCCAAGCGGGGAATAGGAGCAAAGACTTTAGACAAGCTTAGGGCTTTAGCATCTGTAAAAAACAGTTCTATCTTTGATCTATTAACAGATAGGGATGTGGTTATGGGACTGCCTAAAAACGCAGCTAATAAAGTCTGGGATATGGTAGAAGTCATAAGCAAACTTTCATCGGAAAAGGATAATTTAAGAGTCTCAGACATATATGACAGCCTTTTGGCTGGTACCGGCTATTATAAAGCTCTAGAGGAACAGAAAAGCATAGAAGCTGAAAGCAGGATAGAAAACCTCTTAGAGTTTAAATCCATAATCTATGATTATGAGAAGGAAAAACAAGATAATAATGAGATTGGAAGTCTTGAGGAATTCATGGAGTCTATAGCTTTGATGGCAGAGGTGGACAACCATGATGAAAGTGAAGATGCAGTTGTGCTTATGACCCTACACAGCGCTAAAGGCCTGGAGTTTCCTGTAGTATTTATGCCGGGCATGGAGGAAGGATTGTTCCCAAGCTGGCGCGCCACGGGAAAACCCGATGGGATTGAAGAGGAAAGGCGCCTTTGCTATGTGGGTATGACCCGGGCAATGGAGCGCCTATACTTAACAAGTGCAGTATATCGAACATTGTATGGCAGAACAGATTACACCATAGAATCAAGCTTTCTTCATGAACTGGATAAATCACTTGTTGAAGGGGATGCAATATATACAACAGAGAAGTTTGATCGCTACAGTAGCAGTTTTGATAGCGTAGACTACGACAGCAGCATTTTCCGTCCCTTTGACAGCATGAAGGAAGAAAAGAAGAAAGGCAGCCCGCAGGCTATTACTCTAGAAGCTGGAGATAGGGTATTTCATAAAAAATTTGGTGAGGGTAAAGTGTTAGAGTTAGACGGAAATACAGCCAGGATTGATTTTGATTCAGTTGGGACAAAAAAACTGGCCTTGGATATTGCACCATTGGAGAAAATATAACGGGGTAGAGCTATGGAGGAGAAAATTAGACTTATAAAGGAAAAGATAGAGATTTTAAACAAAGCATCAAAGGCCTATTACCAGGAAGACAAGGAGCTAATCTCTAATATCGAGTACGATAAACTCTATGATGAGCTTTTGGAATTGGAAAGGGAAACAGGCATCATATTTTCCAATAGCCCGACAGTAAATGTTGGATATGAACTAGTGAGCAGTCTTCCTAAGCAGAGACATGAAATAGCCATGTTATCCCTCGATAAGACGAAAGAC
>JAAYSU010000084.1 GCA_012523915.1 Clostridiales bacterium | reverse complement strand
TTTCTAAAAAAGTTATCTCTGCTAGACCTTTAACTTCCTTTAACTCTAAAGGTGTAAAGCCTCTTTCTTTCAGTAAAGAGATAGCCTCTGACCTGCTTTGTACCGAGATCTGTCCCGATCTCTTTTTACCGCCGCTATCAATTGCTTTATACTTAAAAACCAAAGCTTTCCTCCTAGCGTTTACAGAATGCTTGAGTAGAAATTTAAAAATTCCTCGTATGAGGTTACTCCCTGTAATACACGTATCCTTGCATTTTCAAATAGTGTAATCATACCTTCTTCAATTGCTACATCCTTTATTTCATCAACGCTTACTTTATCGTAAATAGCCTTCCTGATCTTAGGAGTTACAGGCATGATTTCATGAATGGCAGTACGGCCTTTATAGCCTGTATGGTTACAATATGAACACCCCTCACCCTTGTAAAGCATTATATTGCCTCCAACCTCATCCATCTTCGGCTTTAAAACATCCAGCTCTTCTTGAGATGCTAGGTAAGATACCTTGCACTCGGGACATATTTTTCTTATGAGCCTTTGCGATATTACTCCCACAAGGGCGGCTGATACCAGAAAAGGTTCAACGCCCAAATCAAATAAGCGAATCACTGCACTGGGGGCATCGTAGGTGTGAAGGGTGCTAAATACTAGGTGTCCAGTGACTGCAGCTGTTGTTGCCAAATCCGCTGTTTCTTCATCTCTGATTTCTCCAACCATAATTATGTCAGGATCTTGACGCAGAATAGAGCGCAAGGATGTGGCAAAAGTTAGGCCAGCTTTTACATTTACATCAACCTGCGTAATCCCAGCTATTATGGTCTCTACCGGGTTTTCAACGGTGACTATGTTTATATCATCATTATTTTTCTCTCTTAAAACCGTATAAAGAGTTGTGGATTTACCGCTTCCTGTCGGCCCTGTAACTAATACTATGCCATGGTCTCTATTAATCACAGTATCAAATCGCCTCATATTGCCGGGTAAAAATCCTATCTCATCTCTTTTCATATTAAGGTCTAAGGCTGTTGCTATACGGATAACAACTTTCTCACCAAATACGGAAGGTATGGTCGAAATGCGAAGATCTATATCCTGACTACCGTTTTTATAGTTAACCCTTCCATCCTGAGGAACACGTTTTTCCGCTATATTCATACCACCGATGAATTTTATTCTTGAAACCACTGCTGGTGTAATGCTTACATCGGTCTCTAAATACTGTACGAGATAACCATCAATTCTAAAACGAACCCTCATATTCTCCTCTCCGGGTTCTATATGGATATCACTTGCCTTTAAGTTGACTGCCTGATCTATCATCATATTAACCAGACGAACAATAGGTTGATCGGAGCTTTGAAAATCCACAGACTGTTTGGGAATCATTTCAGCTGCTTTCGCAAGCTCATATGCTGCTTCTTTAGCCTGTTTTGATACATAAAGCTCGTGGATCCTTTTATCTATCTTTACCCTCTCAGCCAGGACCAGATCCACTTTCATTTTAGAGTATGTACCAATATCGGTTATGGTATTGTAATCCAATGGGTCTGTAACAGCTAGCTTTAAGGTGTTGCCCTTTTTTCCTATAGGAACCACATGTTTTGATTTTGCTACAGATTCAGGAACATACTCAGAAAGATATATATCTCCCTTAATATTATCCAAGTCAACATACTCAATATCAAGCTGAGAAGACAATGAATCAATTAGCTGCTTTTCTGTAATATAACCGCCTTCTATAAGTATCTCACCTATACGTTTTCCGCTTCCCTTTTGTTCTTTAAGAGCCTTGCTCATAGCCTCCTGGGATATGACTCCGCTTCTAACTAATATTTCACCTAGTTTTAATGTAGTGTATCTCACTTTACTCTCCTCACTGAAACGAAAGATTAATAAAGGCTTAAATAAAAATCTGCAGCAAGATTTAATTCATCTATAAATAATAAGTACAGGGCTGCACTAGCTGAAATAAATGGACCTAAAGGCTGTTCTTCATCTCTTTTTACAAGTCTAAGCAATAAGCCTATTCCAAAGATTAATCCACTTGATATAATTGTTAAAACAAGAATTACAAGCGTTCCCTTGATTCCACTAATTAAACCGACTGCACACATTAGCTTTACATCGCCAAATCCCATGGCCTCTTTTTTAAGTATCAGTTTACCTATAATACCGATCAAGAGTAGGCTGCCTCCCCCTATCAAAGCTCCATACAGAGGAGATAGGAAGGTGGGATGATAATAGATAAAGCCAAGGGCAGTAACAGCTAATGCAATTACAAATTGATCGGGAATTATCATATATTTTTTATCAGCAATACCGATCTGTAAAAGCAACCATATTGCAATAAGTCCCGCAATTTGATACTGGTAGCCCTGATACATGAGTTTTACTGATATTGCTACAAACACTAAAGCAAATACTATCTGCCACGGCTTCTTTTTTATTCTCTCCCCCCACATGCCTTTATCCGGCTCTTCGTCATAATCACATAGCCATTTTGCGGGAATCCTATTGAAAATATAGATAACAGTAAGACCTGCAAATAAACCTATTGCA
Source organism: Clostridiales bacterium (assembly GCA_012523915.1). GTDB lineage: Bacteria > Bacillota > Clostridia > Peptostreptococcales > Anaerovoracaceae > JAAYHT01. Next base: position 2,705 of record JAAYSU010000084.1, on the reverse strand, counting down.
ATAGAAAATATTGTTGAAATAATTATTTCTATTGTGTCCATACTCCGTTTCGCCCTTCTTGCTGATCATTAATATCAGGTACGGTATTCTGACTGCCGTAATAGTATAGACTTAATGATAGCTTATAATCAAAGGGGCTGACCTCACCCCCGATTATATCTAAGGTATCTATTAAATAAGCACCTGTTTTGCTCTCTTCAAGCCCTTTAATAAATTCAAGCGCTTCTTCATAGCCTGCTTCAAAACCTATATCTGCAGTAATTTTCAATAGGCTTTCTCCATCGCCGCTTTCTCTAACAAGCTCAGGAGCTGAAATAACTATATCTCTAAGGCTTACTCCTACGGCTTTGGCATTTCTATATATATCATCTGTCAAGTTATTGCCATCGACTAATGTATAATCAGGAGCCTGATCTAACAGGACCTTCATACTTTCAATCTCTTCTCTGATTTTCTCTTCATTTTTCAATGCTAATTCTACTTGCAATTGCTGCGTCTTAAACATATTGTTTTCGGCTCTCAAGGCATCTACCTTTGCTTGTAGAGGTTTGAAGGCAAATGTATAATATACTAGGAGTATTAATAAGAGAATTACAAGATATAGAAGGACAGGGGTCACTATTTTCTTATTTCTCATATTAATCCACCTCCAGTAATTCTATCTTTAACTCAAAGGACCAAAAACCATCCACATTATCAATAGTCAGGGGTAAAGAGATTCTATATATTTCCTCTTCAATTATGCTGTTTTTAAGTTTTAGAAATTCATCCAAATTACCAGTATTTGCATTAATAACAAAAGTTTTAGTGTTATGATCATAATTTATACTACTGATTTCAATTTCAGCTGATAGTTTACTTCCAAGCACATCCAAATGTTTATAAAGATTTGAATCGCCATAGGGTAAGCGAGTCCTTTCCTCTTCCAGCTTTGATAGCTCTGATTCCAGCTTAAGTTTTTCTTGCAGGAGATTTTGAATCTCTGAATATTCCGGATTCTTCATTATATCAAGCTTGTGTTTGTAATCCCTAGCAGTTAGAAGATAACTTGCCGGTAATATTGCAATAACAAGGATAACCAAAAGAGTGATTAATGCACATATCCCATAAACTCTTCTTTTATTTCTCTTCCTTTTTATCCCCATAGATAAAAAGTTTAATCCTTTTTTGCTCTTCCTTCCTATTCCACCTAAAAGCACAATGCTTTGAAATAGATCGCTTCTATCCTTTAATTCTCCATTGAATCGTATATATTTAGATAAGGCCTCACTGTAATCACCAATTACGGCACATTTAGTCTCTAACATTGAATTTGAAATCAGCTCAGTAAGTCCTGCTATAGCAGATGGTGTCCCTGATAATATTATATGGTCTAAATTAAGACCTTCTGCATTCAGTACAAGGCTCAAGGACCTTTTTAACTTAGTTGTCATGGTTGTAGCTGCATCTGCTATCTGTTTATATGCAATAGAATTATCATTTTTAAACCCTGCTCTTAGACAGTAGGCTTCTACTGAATGTATGGGTATTTGCAGAGCATCCGATATCTCCTTGTAGAAATCTTGTATGATGCTTTCATCCACTCTCTGATGAACAAGCTCTTGATTATGGAAAATTGAAATATATGTCTCATGTTGAGACATATTGATGGCAACAATAGTTTTATCTTTAAATTCATTACTTTTTATAGATGAAAATAACTTTTTAATAATACCCGTATGTACAGCTGAAATAGGAGAAATCCCTATAAGCTTCAGCTTATTAGCCTTCATACCTTGAACAAGTTCAGCTACAAAACCCTCGTCCAAAGCATATATCATGCTGGTTTCAAGTCCATCTCTATTCAGTGTATGGCCATACCATTCATTTTCTACAATAAATTCGCCTTCATTTGCAGGCAAAATAGCATCCGCTTCAAGATTGGCCAAAGATAACAGATGGGAAGCCTTTGTCCGCTGATGATTATACTCTTTGTTCATAACGGCGTTGCTTCCAAGCAAAAGAAAAATCTTGTATTTATTTAATTTGCCTTTCAGTATACAGGAATTGATAAAATCTACTAAGCTAGAAGTGTCATTAATATATCCGCCATTTTCTAAGTGTTGGGGCAGTGCAAATTGGCGCATTTTATTAAGAGTAACTTTTTTACCCCTGCTGCTTGCCTCTGCTATTTGCAACACATATTTTTCGACTTTAACAATCAGTAGTTTCATACTAATCCTCTTCTATCAAAGTAGTTCCCCATCAGGTTCACCCATCAAGGGTTCACCGCTTTCATCAACAAAGGCAACCATACCTTCCTCTGTAATATCTCCTTGAAATTCCATGGCTACCACATTAAGCGTAATAGGATGATAGTAGAAAACCCATCCTTTAGTCTTTGCTTCAAATTCTATTATACCATCATCTACAATCAATGCTATACTGTTTGCAACAACTTCTCTATTATTGTCATCTAAAGTCACATATTCCCGAATCTGAGCTTTTTGAGACACATATATTTTTAATGCGCTCTCATAAAGCTCTGATTTAGCATTATCCGCAGATTGGTTAGCATTATTCAAGAAACTAGAAACAGTTAGAAGCAAAACAGATACGCCTTACATCTGGCATGTCAGACTTTAGCCCCGACAGCCTATCCTTTGGCATTAACAAAAAAGCTATTATAAGAACTGACATGTTTTCATATTATGGCGGTGATATTG
>JAAYSU010000083.1 GCA_012523915.1 Clostridiales bacterium | reverse complement strand
TTCAAGCCTTCTTGCAGTACCGCTGATTCTGCCGTTATAGACCTTTCTAATATTTCCGTTCTGACTGCTGATGCTATATATCCCGTCCCCTTTCAAGCTATAAATCGTATTTCCTTCTACAAAATTATTTCTGCTAAGCTGGGTATTCAGGATAGTAAGAAAGCTACCAGTATCCTTAGTTAAAACCATGGTCTTACTGTCTGTTACAAGAAATAGGTATTTGCCCCTATCATCCTGGGCAAGATATGTACCTCTATCGGGTACTGTCATAAGCGAATCAGAAAATGTATATGTCCATCTAAGCTCCCCTGTCTTTTCCCAGCATGAAATAGTGTAAGGAGACTCAGGGTAATGGGAGCTTGAGGCCCCAGTCCAGCTAGCATCTATTTTATAAAGTCTTTCATCATCAACTAGATAGTTCTCATTCTCATAAAAAGTACCTCCCCCGTTATAGCCAAAAGGAGTACCAACCTCCATCAGCATATCAACAGCCTTGCCGCCCTCATTAGAGGGTGGGGGGATCATCTTTTCGATCACGATATCTGCATCCACTGCATTGCTAAGCATGGTCTCTTTTAAAAGTCCTAAATTGCTGTTGACAAACTCATATTCATTTTGTCCAGCCGTAAGAATTGTAATATCAGCATTTTGGTATTTAATAGGCTCTAGCTTTATAACAGGGGCTACATTTATTACTTCCCCGCTACCTTCACCTGTCCCAGAAAGATAATCCTCCTCACTTATATACTCATGCAATGTTTCCTCAGTCCAAACATCCTTGGCATCAAGCCTTACATCAAAGCTTCCCACACCGTATTTCAAAAACTTAACCTTCTTCGCTGTGCCGAAGGACAAGTCCTCATAACCCTCTAAAGAGGTTAGAGGAATCCAGGCTTCTTCATTCTCTCTAAAATACCATTTGCGCTCAAGCTGGTCCCCATCAGTTACAGTATTATCCTCCACAGTAATTTCAGCCAGATCAGACCCCATGCCCCTTATAAAATACTCTTCCATTAAAATCTCTGGCATTGGCGAGTGATCAGCGGCAACTGAAAAATCAACCTCTACACGATCAGTTTGACCCCTTTCATCCTTTACATAGACAATATATCTATAATCCCTTGCAGTGCTGTTCTTAGTTAAAAACTCCAACCTGCATTTTTCAAAGAATCTATCCGAATTTAAGGCCTCAATAGGCCTTGTCTTTATTCCCTCACTGTTTTCTAAAGTATTCTCCCCATCCCCCAAATTATGATATAGCCTAACCCTCTCATCGGTATCAGGATCCACAATCTCAAGCCAAAATTCAGTTAAGGGATAGTCTGGATGGGTAGCCACCTGCAAGTTAAGCAGCTGTTTTCTATTCTGTTTTTGCACACCAGTAAGAGTATGTTCTATAGAAGGGGTCTTTCTTACCTCGATACCCTTAGTATCGTAGACAGGACTACCATCTTTAGGAGTTACCCTAAGCTCTACATGGTAATATCCTGCATTACGAAATGTAGCCTCTGCTCTAATTGACGATATTCTAGTCAACCTGTTTGGCCCACTCTCAACTATTGAAAACCTATTGCTCCCTAAATTTTCCTCATATGCACGCCAGGCAGAATAGGTGTCACCTTCTACTGTGAATATCGAACTGTCTTCAGCCATAACGGGGTGACCCTCGTATGTATAAGCTGGTAAAGAAAGATTGCAGTCAACTCCTAAAGAAATGTCCGGTTCAGGTTGGGGTTCTGGCTCTGGTTCCGGTTCCGGTATAGCTTCTTCTGGAGGAACAAGATATTCTATTACACCTACAGAAAGGGAAAAGGTCTGGTAGTAGAGTCTTCCATCAAACCTGCTTCTGTGTACACCTATGAACTGCCCCTGGGTTAATCCGTTTTCACTGACTACGGCGTTAAAATAGAAGTGATCAATTATATACTGCTCATTTATACCCGCGGCAACCCATGAGGGGTTCTGCTTTAAAAATTCTGAAGCTGTAGTCCATTTCTCTTGATGGCTAAAACCAGTGGTCATGGCAAACCGACCCACATAATTTTTTGCTGTATCATTGTTACTAATTTCAAAAGTAGTGAGCCACTGTTTATTGTAGGGCGGAGTCCCAGTATCTGAATCCCTGGGAAAATCGTCATTGCCATAGAGCCCGCCTTTTAGGTCGTATCCCCAATATCTGTACATTCCATCCTTGTAGTTGGGTGATCCGGTAGTCTGGACTGCTGCATTGACTGCAGCAGTACTTCCATATGCAATAATTCCTTTCTGAAACCATAGCGCTTCGTTGAGGGGATAATTTCCGTCCCCCACCCTTATACTCGAAGGCACTATACCTTCTTCCTTTAGGTTATCAAGAACCCTTTGCTTCTCATCCTGCGTCATCTCATCAAAGGTTTTAATAACAGGCTCGGCAACATTGGCATATGCATCCTCACAGCTGGTTGTGAAGCTTGCTAGCAGAGTAATTACTAGTATTAAAAAAATAATTCTTGAAATACTTTGCATAGTTCTTTTCCCCCATACTTAGAAAAAGACTTCATTAATCTCACCAGGTTCAGTTTCCCAATAGCTATTCGTGTAACCCACGGGGAGAATAAAGATCCGAAGGGTATCCTGAATCCTTTCCAAGAGTACAGGATAATCGCCAAAGTACTGTTTTCTCATCCCCTGAGTAGTACCATCAACTTGTTTAGATGCAAAATCAATAAAAGCAGTAAAAAGCTCATCGGCCTCGTTTGGAATAGTTTGTTTTAATATGGCTATAATCTGCGCATTGTACTTATCAACATTGTCATCATAATTTAGCATTGACAAAGTGATCGTACCTTCAGGTGCGGACGTTATAACATTCTCCATACTTACCCTAGGCTCTTCAGGCTCTTCAACTTCAATTATTTCAGATAGCCTGCATATTACAGATAGGGCTTCTGCCCTTGTCAAAGGCTGTTCAGGACGAAAGGTATTGTCTGGATAGCCGGCAAGTATACCGCTGGAATAGGCCCTTACAATATGATGTTCATAAGGAGTTCTGCTGTTTATATCTTCAATTTTGTCTAAAATATTGTCATAGTCTTTAAGATCATAATCCTCTAGCATCGAACTTACGACAAGAGCCATATAGCCTCTAGGAATACTCCTATCCATTACTTTAATATCAATATCATACTCAGTAAAATAGCCTGCGTTTAACCCTGTATAGTAGTAGGGTTTAGCCCAATGATCCGATTTAGACATTGGGTAATAACCCTTTATTCCCGCAACTTGGCAAGCCATTTTTATAAATTCCCCGTAAGTAACTAAACTATCGGGTCTGAAAGTTCCGTCAGGATAGCCTTCTACTATACCTGCTTCTGTCATAGTCATAATTTCTTCATAGGCCCAATGGTCATAGCCTAAATCATAGAATTCAAAATTACCTGCAGTTGCAATACCAGTTGATAGTAGAAATATAATAGTGAGTATAATTACTTTGTGCTTCATAACCTACCTCCTAAAATGTCATTTATTTACATTTTATCATATTATTTCCCATTGTCAAACAATAATTACATTTTATTACATTTAGCTTCTCTTGAGTTTCCGCAGATTGCAGTTAGAAAGTGAACAAATCATATAAAGTAAACAATTTAGGGC
>JAAYSU010000082.1 GCA_012523915.1 Clostridiales bacterium | reverse complement strand
GCCGGGATGACATATTAAGAAAGCTTGTTGATATCCAATACAATAGAAATGATCTTGGTTTTGTAAGAGGGACCTTTCGTGTTAGAGGGGATATTATAGATATCTATCCTGTAGGTTCAGAGAATGCCATAAGGGTAGAACTTTTTGGAGACGAAGTTGAGATTATTAAAGAAATAAACCCTATTACGGGGGAAATATATGGTCTTAGGAATCATGTTTCTATCTTTCCTGCTTCACACTATATTACTTCAAAGGAGAATATGGAAAGAGCAATTGTTAACATAGAGGAAGAGCTGGAGGATAGAATAAAATGGTTTAAGGACCAGGGTAAACTGGTTGAAGCTCAGCGTATCGAGCAAAGAACTCGTTATGACTTGGAACTTCTGCGCGAAGTTGGAAGTTGTAAGGGAATTGAGAATTATTCGAGACATATTAATGGTCTACCCCCAGGTTGCAGACCATACACTTTGATTGACTATTTTCCAGATGATTTCCTAATAATTATAGATGAATCTCATGTAATGATACCTCAACTCCGAGGGATGTGGGCAGGAGACCGCTCAAGGAAGCTTTCATTAGTAGAGTATGGCTTCAGGTTGCCTTCTGCTCTTGACAACAGGCCTTTAAATTTTAAAGAATTCGAAAGTATGATAAATCAAATAATCTACGTAAGTGCCACCCCTTCGGATTATGAAAAGGAAAAAAGCGGTGGAGTTATAGCAGAGCAGATTATTAGACCTACAGGACTGATGGATCCAGTTATAGAGCTTAGGAAGACAGAAGGCCAGATCGACAACCTCATTGAAGAAATCAATAAGGTTACAGCAAACAATGAACGTATACTGGTAACGACCCTAACCAAAAAAATGGCGGAAAGCCTTACAGATTATCTTAAAAATGTTGGGATAAGGGTAAGGTATCTGCATTCTGAAATAGATACGCTAGAAAGAATGGAGATAATACGGGACTTAAGACTGGGAGCTTTTGATGTATTGGTGGGAATAAACTTACTTAGAGAAGGTTTAGATATTCCGGAAGTATCTTTAGTAGCTATCCTGGATGCTGACAAACAAGGTTTCTTAAGAACAGAGACTTCGCTGATACAGACAATCGGAAGGGCAGCTAGAAACGCTAACGGCAAAGTAATAATGTATGCCGATAGGATAAGTGAGGCCATGGATAAGGCCATAAGAGAGACAAATCGCAGAAGGGAATTACAGAGGGAATATAATGAAAGGCATGGAATAACGCCTCAGACTATCAAGAAATCCGTGAGGAATATTATCGAGGCAACTATAACGGTAGAAGAAGATGAAGGATACTATCGCGGAAAGAGTGCGTTAGAGTTGACTAAAAAGGAATTACGTGATTATATTAAAATCTTAGAGAAAGAAATGAAACAAGCGGCAGAGGATCTGCAATTCGAGAGGGCTGCGGAACTTAGAGATAGAATATTTGAATATAGATTAAGATTGTAAAGGATTAATAAATGAACAAAAACATAGTTATAAAAGGGGCATGTGAACATAATTTAAAAAATATAGATCTTGAAATACCTAGAAATAAATTAGTAGTTTTAACCGGTCTTTCCGGTTCAGGAAAGTCATCGCTGGCATTCGATACTATATATGCAGAAGGTCAAAGGCGCTATATAGAGAGCCTGTCTGCCTACGCAAGGCAGTTTTTAGGACAGATGGAAAAGCCCAAAGTAGAATATATTGAAGGGCTTTCTCCCGCCATATCAATCGACCAGAAGACAACAAGTAAAAACCCACGTTCTACGGTGGGCACAGTAACGGAGATACATGATTATCTGCGTCTATTATATGCTCGTATAGGCATTCCCTACTGTCCTGTCTGTGGAAAGGAAATTACAAGCCAAACGGTGGATCAGATAGTAGATCAACTCATGGAGCTTGAAGAAGGTACCAGACTAACTATTCTGGCACCTGTTGTACGGGAGAGGAAGGGTGAACATCAGCGTATTCTAGATAGAATACGGAGAGAAGGATTTACAAGAGCCCGGATCGATGGTGAAATTATAGATTTATCGGATCCAGAGATAAAACTGGAGAAGAATTTCAAACATTCGATCGATATTGTTATAGATAGGATAATAATTAAACCCGGGGTGGAAAGCAGGCTGGCCGAATCTATCGAACTTGCAATAGCTCATGGAGATGGACTTGTATCATGCTTGTTAGGTTCAGGCGAAAATCATATCTACAGCACTAAACTCGCTTGTCCTGATCATGGTATCAGCATAGAGGAGCTGGAACCTAGAATGTTTTCATTCAATAGCCCCTTTGGGGCCTGTCCTGAATGCAAGGGCCTGGGTTTTATTGAAAAAATTGATCCTGATAAAATTATTAATAAAGATTTACCGATAATAAAAGGCGCTCTATCAAACATTTATGCATCAATGGAGCTTACAGCATCCTTTTACAGACAGATGGTCGATGCACTGGCAAAGCATCATGGGGTAGATATAAGTGTGCCATATAAGGACCTGCCAGATGATTTTAAACAAGATCTTCTCTACGGAACTGGCGATAGAAAAATTCAATACTATTACAAGAGTCGCAGCAATGGCTCCTTATCTCATAGAAATCATTCATTTGAGGGACTTATCAATAACCTAGAGAGAAGATACTATGAGACGAAGTCTAGCTTCATGAAGGATAGAATACAAAGATACATGAGTGTAGATATATGTAAAAGCTGTAATGGCAAGAGACTAAAAAATGAAGTGTTGGCAGTTAAGGTAGGAGGAAAGAACATTGCAGAGTTGTCCGATTTGTCTATTAGGGACGCTCATAGATTTGTATCAGAGCTAAATCTTAAAGAAAAGCATAGAATAATTGCGAAAGAGATAGTAAAAGAGATATTGAACAGACTCTCTTTCTTAATAGATGTGGGATTAGACTATTTAAGTCTATCTCGTCTCTCAGCGACTTTGTCCGGTGGAGAATCGCAAAGGATACGCTTAGCTACACAGATAGGTTCTAGATTAGTCGGCGTACTTTATATCCTAGATGAACCGAGCATTGGTCTTCATCAAAAGGATAATGCTATGCTATTAAAAACCCTGCGTGATTTAACTGATATTGGCAATACTTTAATAGTAGTGGAACATGATGAAGATACAATTTATGCTGCTGACCATATTATTGACATAGGACCAGGTGCTGGCGTCAATGGTGGATATCTTGTAGCCCAAGGTAGGATTGAAGATATAAAAAGTTGTAAAGACTCTATTACGGGAAGCTATCTGAGAGGCGAAAGGAAAATTAGTCTACCTAAAGAGAGAAGACCGGGCAATGGAAAGTCAATAAAAATTATAGGCGCGACTGAGAATAATCTAAAAAATATAGATGTAGAGATCCCTTTAGGGCAATTTGTTTGTGTTGCAGGTGTTTCTGGTTCGGGAAAGAGTACCCTGGTAAACGAAATACTGTACAAAAGCTTATCACGAGAACTATATAGCTCAGGTGATAAGCCAGGAAAACATAAAGAGATCTTAGGAATTGAGAACATCGACAAGGTGATTAATATAGACCAATCTCCAATTGGGAGAACACCTAGATCTAACCCGGCAACTTACACAGGCGTATTTACACCTATAAGGGAGCTGTTTGCAAAACTTCCCGAATCTAATATTAGAGGTTACGGAAAGGGAAGGTTTAGCTTTAATGTCAAGGGCGGAAGGTGTGAGGCCTGCAAAGGTGATGGTATTATTAAAATAGAGATGCACTTTCTATCAGACGTATATGTACCCTGTGAGGTATGTAAGGGCAAGCGCTATAACAGGGAGACCCTTGAAGTAAGGTATAAGGGAAAGAACATATTCGATGTCTTAGATATGACTGTTTCAGAGGCTTTAGGATTCTTTAAGAATATACCTACGATAACAAGGCAGCTAGAAACATTGGAGAAAGTTGGATTGGGCTATATTAAACTTGGACAACCCTCTACCCAACTTTCAGGTGGTGAAGCACAGAGGGTTAAGCTTGCCACAGAGCTTTCAAAGCGCAGCACAGGAAAGACCCTCTATATCCTGGATGAACCTACTACTGGTTTGCATTTTGCTGATGTAGACAAGCTTATTCAAGTTCTCCAGCATCTTGTTGATGCTGGTAATACCGTAGTAGTAATTGAACACAATCTGGATGTTTTAAAAACAGCCGATACGATTATTGATCTTGGACCTGATGGAGGAGATAGAGGGGGAGAGGTAGTTGCAGTTTGCACACCTGAGAAATTAACGGAGGTTAAAGAATCATATACTGGAGTATTTTTAAAAAAAGTTTTACAAGCTGAAAACATTTGATATAATAATACGTTAAAAATATATGATTTAATCGGAGCAATAATTTGTATCAAGGATGGATAGAAAGAAAGGACTAGGAGCACATTGAAATGATTGAACGAATAAATATGACTATGCTCACAGACTTTTACGAGCTGACTATGGCCAATGGCTATTTTGAAAAGGGAATGAAAGATCAGATTGCATATTTTGATATGTTTTACCGTAGAAATCCAGATGGCGGAGGTTTTGCTATAATGGCTGGCCTAGAGCAGCTGGTACACTGTCTGGAAAAAATGAAATTTGAAGATGAGGATATTGAATATCTAAGAAGCAAGAAGATATTCAGCGAAGATTTCCTTAATTATTTAAAAGAATTTAAATTTGAATGCGACCTTTGGGCCATTCCTGAAGGAACACCTATATTCCCCGGTGAACCACTAATAACTGTTAGAGGACCGGTAATCCAGGCTCAATTTGTTGAAACAATCCTTCTGCTGATAATCAACCATCAGAGCTTGATTGCTACAAAAGCAAATCGTATAGTACGGGCAGCTGATGGTAGGGGCGTAATGGAATTTGGAACTAGGAGAGCTCATGGGGCATCCAGTGCTATTTACGGTGCAAGAGCCGCCTATATAGGTGGATGTGTGGGAACGGCTTGCGCTATCTCAGGCAGGGATCTTGGCGTTAATGCATTAGGCACGATGGCACACAGCTGGGTACAATTGTTTGATTCAGAGTATGAAGCATTTAAAGCATGTGCTGAACTTTATCCAGATAATTGTACACTGCTTGTAGACACTTATAATGTGCTCAAGTCCGGAATTCCAAATGCTATTAGGGTTTTCAGAGAAGTGGATGTTAAAAACAAGGCGATTAGAATTGATAGCGGGGACATCACATATTTGACCAAGAGGGGGAGAAAAATGCTGGATGAAGCAGGTTTCCCTGAGTGTAAGATTGTAGTTTCAAGTGGACTTGACGAATACATTATTAGAGATGTCCTAGCTCAAGGAGCGTGCGTTGATTCATTCGGTGTTGGAGAAAGATTGATTACAGCCAAATCAGACCCTGTATTTGGTGGAGTATATAAGATGGCTGCTGTTGAGAAAAACGGCACAGTTATACCTAAGATGAAGATAAGTGAAAATATTGGCAAGATCACTAACCCAGGCTTTAAAACAGTCTATAGATTATATGATAAGGATTCAGGGAAGGCAGTAGCCGATGTCATAACATTAGACCATGAAAAGATACCTGAAGGGGACGATTACGAGATATTTGATCCTCACTTCATCTGGAATAGGAAGAAAGTTTCGAATTTTATAGCTAAAAATTTGAGGAAGAAGATATTTGATAAGGGTAAGTTGGTTTACGAACTTCCTACACTTAATGAAATCCGTGAGTATTGCTTGGAACAGATATCTACTCTTTGGGAAGAGATCCTTAGATTTGAAAATCCACATGAATACTATGTTGATCTATCTAAGGAGTTATGGGAGTTAAAAGAAAGTTTGATTCAAGAATATAAAGAAAATATGTAGTAATAGGAGAGAGATTTATGAAGCATGAATTTACTATCAGCCGGACAACAAATCCAAAGGAAAAACCAGATGTCGATAAGATTAATTTCGGTACAGTTTTCACAGATCATATGTTTATTATGAATTACACTAGAGGTAAAGGTTGGCATGATGGCAGAATTGTACCTTATGGGCCCATAAGCTTAGAACCTGCCGCAACGGTGTTTCATTATGCCCAGGAGATGTTTGAAGGTTTAAAGGCTTATAAAGCTAAGGATGGAAGAGTATTGCTTTTTAGGCCAAACATGAATGAAGAAAGGGCAAAAGTTACCAGTGATAGGATTTGCATACCCCGCTTGCCGGATGGTCTAATGGTAGATGCAGTAAAAGCCCTTGTAGATGTGGATCGGGATTGGGTACCAGATAAAGAAGGAACATCACTTTATATCCGCCCCTTTATAATAGCTAATGAACCCTTTATAGGGGTCAGGGATTCCGATGAGTACTTATTTATGATAATTATGTCACCAGTTGCTGCTTATTACAAAGAAGGACTAGCTCCCACCAAAATATTTGTTGAAGATGAATATGTAAGGTCAGTCAAAGGGGGAACTGGTAATGTCAAGATAGGCGGCAACTATACTGTGGGATTGAAAGCAGAGAAAGTAGCACATGAGAAAGGCTTTTCTCAGATATTGTGGTTAGATGGAATTGAAAGAAAGTATGTTGAGGAAATAGGTACATCGAATGCATTTTTTGTAATAGACGGAGAGGTTATCACTCCGCCGCTTACAGGGACAATTCTTCCTGGCATTACCAGGGATTCGGTAATCAATCTGTTAAAAAGTTGGGGTAAAAAGATAACAGAAAAGAGATTAACGATACAAGAGGTATACGAAGCGCATAATAATGGCAAATTAAATGAGATCTTTGCAACCGGAACCGCTGCAGTAATATCCCCTGTGGGAGAATTGTGCTGGCAAGACAAAAGCATCATAATTAATAAGGGCGAGATTGGTGAAATATCAAAGAGGCTGTATGATGAATTGACAGATATACAGTATGGTGTCAAAACTGACGAATTTGGTTGGGTTGTAGAGGTTTAAAAACAAAGGGGCATTTGGGATGAGCTTTAAAAAGGAGAAAGGAAGCTATTGTAGCAATAATGGGATTGATACAATAAGCTATTATACCTATATTCCAAAAGAACCTCCAAAGGCGGTTCTTCAGATTTCACATGGCTTGAGTGAACATTTTGGAAGGTATGATGAATTTGCGACCAATCTTGTGAACCAGGGGTTTGTAGTTTGCGGCAATGATCATCTGGGCCATGGCAGAACCAGCCAAGCATCCGAAGACTTAGGCTACTTTGGAGAAAAGCATGGTTGGGCCCACATGGTTGATGATATGTATACCCTTACACATATAATTAAGGGGGAGTATGGAAATCTACCATACTTCCTTTTGGGTTACAGCCTGGGTTCCATGTTATCAAGGGCCTACCTTACCTGTTATGGAAAGGAATTATCCGGTGCTATTTTAGTAGGGGTAAATGGAAGAAATAAAAAAGTTATAACCTATAGGCCATTTGTAAAGTTACTACGCCGTTTGCACGGGGACAGACATCGCTCTAAATTGATCTATATTATCGCTTTTGCGAACTATAATAAAAAATATGGCTCTGACTGCGACAGACTTATGTGGATGTTAAGGGACCCGAAGGCGCTAAAGGAATACAGAACAGATCCCCTTTGTAATTTTATGGTTACAGTAGCTGCCTTTGAAGACATGATGCAGCTAATGTATTTTGTCGACAGAAAAGAATGGGCCTCTGAAGTACCGAAAGATCTTCCGCTATATCTGATTTCAGGGGACATGGATCCTGTAGGCGAATATGGAAAAGGAGTTCAGCAAGTCTATAAGGAACTATTGAATGCCGGGGTTAAAGAGCTTTCTATGAAGCTATATACTGACGGACATCATGACATACTCAAGGATCTAGATAGAGAAATAGTTTATGAAGATATAGTATCTTGGATTAGAAAACACATGTAGATTTACTAATTGGAAAAAATAAAGCATAACAAGCTCCCTCTTCGAATAGAGTTAAATATAGATTTTAGCGGAGGAGGGAGTTTTATTGTGGGTAAGATAGGACTTATAAACAAGCTGGAGGGAGCAAACAAAAAGAAAATATTAACAGTTCTGATTGTTATATTGGTTGTTGCCGGATTGCTTTGGGGTGGATGGAAAATATTTATGGGTGATACAGAAGTAAACTTCACAGTATTAAACGAGTCAGAAATACCACAACAGATAGCAACTCAAGTGATACCGGAATATAGGCAATTAGAACGTGCATTAGCCTGTAAAGTTGATGACAAAATCTATGTTATTGCAACAAGAGGCGAAAAACCTACCTCCGGTTATGAGATAGCAATCGATAAGATGACAATAGAGGAAGATGACGGTAGGACTATATTGGTAGTTTATGCTAAATTTACTGATCCCCAACCAGGATTGGCCCTATCCCAGGTTTTGACTTACCCGCTACAGGTAGCAGAAACAGATCTCACTGATTTACCCGATCAGATCCAATTAAAAGTACAATATGTAGAATAATTAAATTAAGACTAAAAAGCATTAGAGTGGTCTAAGTTGATCACTCTCTTGCTTTTAGTGATGGAATAATATAATATTAATGTAAATATATAACAAGGGAGGTTGCATTTTGGAAGCCACAATAGATCGGTTGAAGATAGGAGTTTTAGGTTTGAGTGAGGGGGCGGGAACAGGATTTTTGGTTGCTTCACTTGCAAAGGCCTTAGTAGATCAAGGCTATTTCCCCGCTGTTCTGGAATTGGGTAAAGGAGGGCTCTTTGATTCGCTTGGTATGGACAAGCTGTTTGCGGGCAGGGATTTTTTCTCCTTTCACAATGCAGCAGCAAATGACAGAAGCATCCGCGGCAGAAGAAACGAATTGGGAGGAATTAATTGGGCTCTCATTCCCTCTGAGGAGGGCTTAGCTAGCCTTGATTTATATAGAAAAATCAGACTTCTCAACAACCTAATAGGTGATGTGGTTGTCAGCCGCATGTCAGGAATAAAGGAAGAGGAGCTGTGGAAACTGGCTTGGGAAATGGACAGAATACTGGTTGTTATAGATCCTTTACCCTCCAAGATGTTAGAAGGATATGAGCTGTTGTGTAACTTAAAGCTATCCGAACTTCCAATTTTGTATGTTGTTAATAAATATAACAAGGGGGTTAACAGAAGACAGCTTTTAAGTTATTTAAAACTAAAGAAGCTAAAATATATACCGATGATAGATTATAAGGCAGTTTATGGTGCTGAATATACATGTAGGACAGCATATGATATTCCTCATGCAAAAAATGCATTAATGGGACCTTTAAATGAATTAATCGATGAATTAATCATAATGTAACAAACTTGTAATACAATAAGGTATTCTCTCGAAAGCTGTTTTATATTATAATCATTTGTAGAGTTATAACAGTTCTTGTAATAAAACTAGGGGATATCCGTTTATGATATTATTTGATAATGTTACAAAAACATATGGTAGCAATATTGGAATTAAAGATGTTAGTGTAAAAATCGACAAAGGCGATTTTGTTTTTTTAGTAGGTCCCAGCGGTGCAGGGAAGTCTACATTTATTAAATTAATCTTGAAGGAGATAGAAGCAGATAAGGGTAGAATTAGTATTAATGGAATGGAAGTCACAAGCCTATCCAACAGGCAGATTCCTAAGCTTAGAAGAAGTACCGGGATAGTATTTCAGGACTTCCGCCTGCTACCGAAAAAAACAGTAGAAGAAAATGTAGCTTTTGCAATGGAGATATTGCATGTAAGCCGCAGAATGATTCGTAGGAATGTTCCACAAGTATTAAGTCTTGTAGGAATCAGTTCAAAGGCTAAAAAATATCCCCATGAGCTTTCCGCTGGAGAGCAGCAGCGTGTAGCTATTGCAAGAGCTGTAATTAATAATCCGACAGTGCTTATTGCAGACGAACCGACAGGCAATTTGGACCCGGAGACAGCCTGGGAAATCATGCAACTGTTAGATCATATTAATCGAAGGGGAACTACAATTCTGATGGTAACTCATGCCAAAGATATTGTGGACAGGATGGGCAAGCGTGTCATAGCAATCGAAAACGGGAGAATTGTTCGCGATAGTAGAGGTGGTAAATATGGTTACCATGACGAAGTAGAAACAGCTGGCATCTTCCGTTATGGAGGTGTATTAGATTAATATGTTTTTTAGGATCATAGTGCATGCAATAAAACAGGCATTTAGACAGGTGTTTAGAAATAGGGCGATGACCTTTGCTTCTCTTTTTTCAATTACGGCTATGTTGTTGATATTAGGCTTATTTTTCATTCTATTAGTGAATGTAAATACCGTAGCCGAAAGTGCAAAGAGTCAATTCGATACGATACAAATATATTTATTGGATGAGACAGAGTTTACCAAATCACAGGATATGTTGAAAAGATTATCCGCCATGGATGAGGTTAAGACAGCTAGCTATCTTTCGAAAGATGAAGCAATGCAGGAATACAAGGTAAAATGGGGGGATAAGGCATATCTGTTAGACGGACTTTCTGAAAACCCCTTACCAAATTCGATTAGAATCAAGCTGAAAGATGTGGAGCTCGCAGACCCTGTAGTCAAAGTTGCTAAAACTTTTGACGGTGTAGAGGATATTAAATACTACCAAACTGTTGTCGATAAATTATTGCAAATAACTAATTTTATTGAAGTTGGAGCATTTATTATTATAATATTCCTAATTGTAATATCGGTTGTAGTGGTTGCAAACACAATAAAGCTTACAGTTCTTGCAAGGGAACGTGAAATTAGCATAATGAAGTATGTAGGTGCGACAAACTGGTTTATCCGAGGACCCTTTTTAGTAGAAGGGATGTCGATAGGATTTATTTCCGCAGGTATTTCTGTGGGTTTAATAGCTTATATATACAAAAAGATCCTGGAGGTCTTTGGCCAAGATATATTCTTGATGTTTTCAATCGTTATGGTACCGGAAGGTTTTTTAATAGGGAATCTGGTTTGGATATTCATGGCTCTAGGGGTATCCATCGGCGCATTCGGCAGTATCATTTCAATGAGAAGGTTCCTGGACACATAGGTTTGGAGGGGTAGTAGATGAGATTTAAGAGGTTGATTAGTTACAGTTTAGTCATTCTACTTTTATTCTCGCTCATGAGTGCAGGTGTAATATTTGCTGGAAGTGAGGATTGCCAGCAAAGGCTTGATGAACTAAATGCACAGATTGATAGTTTGCAAAAACAGCTTAAGGATGGAAAGACCGAAGAGAAGAGCTTAAATTCTCAGATTAGCAATTTGGACAAGCTTATTGAGAAGGCTGAAAAGGAAATAGCTAAGATAAATAATGAGATCTCAGCTACCATGAAAAAGATCTCAACAACAACTGCTGAACTTGAAGAAAAGCAGGAAGAAATCGACCAGCAGAACGATGAGATGAGCAATCGCATAAGGGCAATGTATAAGAATGGTGATATCGGAATTATAGAGGTTTTATTAGGCTCAGAAAACATAACGGATTTTATGACTAACCTGGATATGGCTCAGAAGATCTTTGACAACGACGTGAAATTACTAGAAAAATTAGAAGAACAGCATAGAATAATTGATGGATACAGAAAAGAGTTAGAAGCCCTAAAACAACATTTGACCGCAAAGAAAAATGAACAGGCCGGTAGACAGCAAGAGCTTGAAGTAAGCAGGGGAAGTGTTGCTAAGCTAAAGGCCGAGGTTGCAAACAACAATAAGGTCCTTGAAGGGCAAATAGACAGCTTAAACCAAGAGGCAAATGCGCTGATTGCCGAAATCTTAAGACTTCAAGGGACTGAAGATTACGTAGGAGGAATTATGGCTTGGCCTGTTCCTTCGTCAAAGCGAATTACTTCCTATTTCGGATATAGGCTTCATCCGATACTGAAAGTCAAAAAGTTACATACAGGACTAGATATTGGTGTACCTACAGGGCATGAAATAGTAGCTGCTAACGCTGGAAAAGTAATTAAAGCGGCTTGGAACAATAGCTATGGATATATGATAATGATAGACCATGGCGGTGGCATTGTTACTCTATATGCTCACAACAGCAAATTGAAAGTTAATACTGGAGATATTGTAACTAGAGGTCAGGTTATTGCCCTTGCCGGAAGCACGGGAATGTCAACGGGTCCCCATCTTCATTTTGAGGTGAGGGTAAACGGCGAGTACAAGAACCCATTAGATTATCTCTAATATTGAAAATGACATAAGTGGGGGGCTAAGAGCTCCCTTTTTTTACTATAGGAGTTTATATGAATTACGATTGGATAGTTCCTGAGGAAGGCTTTGGAAATGACATATTTAAAGAGCTTCTAAAAAAGAGAGGTCTTGTAGATAATGAAGAAGTCGAAGAGTTCTTGTCTGACAGACCTCAGCTTACATATGATCCCTTCCTGATGAAGAATATAGATAAGGGAGCGGAAAAGATTCTTGATTCTATTAATAAGGGTAAGAAGATTTGTATTTACGGTGATTACGATGCCGATGGAGTTTGTGCAATCAGCCTGCTTTTAGAGATAATAGGAAAGCTTACTTCAAATATTACCTACTATATTCCCTCGCGTTTTGACGAAGGTTATGGACTTAATAAAGAGGCTATAGCTGCCATAAAGGATGATGGTGTTGGATTAATTGTAACTGTTGACTGTGGAAGTGTATCTGCAAAAGAGGTTGAATATGCCAAACAAATAGGTTTGGATATGGTTGTAACTGACCATCATAATTTAAATGATAATATTGTTTCCTGCATATTGGTTAACCCTAAGCAAAAAGATTGTCCCTATCCTCAGAAGGATCTTTCCGGCTGTGGTGTTGCCTTTAAACTGGCTCAGGCCTTGGAGCGTAAAACTGCACCTGCTATAAGCAAAG
>JAAYSU010000081.1 GCA_012523915.1 Clostridiales bacterium | reverse complement strand
TCTCTGAAGTAGGAGATGGACATGTAAAGCTTTTATTTGATACAGCAGAGGATGGAAAACCTAAAAGCTATGGGTTTGCCGAATATAATGGAACTCGGATAAACGTAGAGGATATGTTGGAATAAAAACTATTTCCTCTGCCGAGTTTCAAATTTACTTTTCAAAGGTCGAAATATGAGTAATAAAAGATTTAAGGAGACAAAATTGTTACTATCTCTTCCATTCCAAGACAGCCTTTTTTTACAAGCTAAGATTTACACGAGTGGAAGTTTCATAAATTCCGCCAGGATATGCTCATTCATAATTATGCGCCAGATGTGTGCGTGGTTGGGGAATATATATACTTTTGTGCTAGGTATGAACATGCAAATGAGAAAGACCTATCCGAAAGTAAGGGTACTGACTTTATTATAGCTGAGGCTATGAAGAATGACGATACGCCACTTTACATTGCACTTCAGGGGAATCTTACGGATACTACAATAGACTACAAAAAATGACCATGTATAGCGGATAGGATGATTGCAATCTTTATAGGCGGTGGAGGTTACCCAGATGGTGGTGATGAAGTGAATATAAAAGAGGATCTTGTTACTGCACGAATTATATTTGCTTCTCCTATTAATATATGGCAAATCCCGATAACAACATACAAAACGATGGAAATATCTCTTTCAGAGCTGGTACAAAAGGTAAAGCCATGTGGTAAGATAGGGGCATATCTATGTCAACAAATGCTTGAGCTTAATGAATTTTACGGCAGGGCTTCCGCGAGAATACCATTTCCTCATGGGGAGAGTTGGTGCCTCGGCGATAACCCTACTATTTCGGTTCTGCTTCAAAGCGAAAGCCGCGTCTGCTGGCATATAGAGAACGCACCCTTTATAAATGATGATTTAACATATTCCCCCAATTCAGACGCAAAGAAAATCTGTGTTTATGATTATATAGATTCAAGAATGACGCTAGAAGATCTTTTTGCTAAACTTAAAGTTTGCTATGGCTAATTAATATTTTAAAATCGCCTCCACCCAAACAAACTTGTATTGCGGTAAGCTTAGTATGTCTTTCTGGTATTGAGGCTTGTCTGTGATAGGGATATTAATCAAAGGCTAGCCTATATGCAAAATTAGCTTTCTTCGATGAAGTAGGAGTCAGGAATAGCTGAATGGGAAGTATATAAAGCCATTGAGCAAATAGAGATTGTAAAATTTCATGATGGATTGTTAGTTATGAAAAGGAGGAAAACTCATGAGAAATCATGAAGAAACATCAATAAACGAACCTAAAATACGATACATCAAAAACAAGAAAGATCCAACTCTTGGTTATTCTGAAACTTCCGGAGTTCGGATTATTGAGAAGGATGGCTTATTTTTAAAAATTTAAGTAAGGATGGTGTATTAAAACCATACGAAGATTGGAGACTATCTCCAGAGGAGCGTGCAAAGGATTTAGCATCTAGATTATCTGTGGAAGAAATAGCGGGTTTAATGTTATTCAGTAGTCAGCAGATGCTTCCATCTATAAGCGTATATGTAGGAACGTACGGCGAGAAATCATTTGAGGAGAGTGGCGCTAAGTCTTACGATTTAACAGACCAACAGATTAGTTACTTAAAAAGTGGTATTCGAGATTTTCTAGTTGCAATGGTAGATAGTCCAGAAACTTCTGTACGTTGGAACAACCGTATACAGGCTATGGCAGAGAGCGAAGGCTTTGGTATACCAGTAAATAATGGTTCTGATCCACGTCATGGCTTTGATTCTGGCGCCGAATTCAATATTGGGACTGCAGCAACTAATCGTGTTTCACGTTGGCCAGAAGCACTGGGGTTAGCCGCTACTTTTGATCCAGAAATTACTCGGAAATTTGGAGACATTGCTGCAAAAGAATACCGCGCACTTGGATTGACAACTAATTTCGATTCTAAACGGCAAACCATGGGGTGTAGAACATCTTTCAGTAGCGGAGAGACATTACAAGATAATCATGGCTGGTGTTGATCAATTTGGCGGGAACAATGATATAAGACCGGTATTGGAAGCTTATGAGATGGGTG
>JAAYSU010000080.1 GCA_012523915.1 Clostridiales bacterium | reverse complement strand
TGTTGTGGAGAACCTATGATTGAGTTGGTAGCTAACACAGAAGATGCAGCTTATGAAAAACATGTTCCTGTAATAGAAGTTGATGGTGATGTTGTTACTGTTAAAGTTGGCAGTGTACCACATCCAATGGTAGAAGAGCACTATATAATGTGGATTTATCTAGAGACAAATCAGGGTGGTCACAGAAAATGTTTGAAGGCTGGCGATGAACCTGTATTGTCATTTAAACTTGACAAAGACGAAAAGGCTATTGCGGCATATGAATATTGCAACTTACATGGATTATGGAAAGCTGATGTATAAGGAGAAGGAATGCAATTATGAAAAGATATGTATGTGAACCATGTGGATATGTTTATGATCCCGAACTAGGTGATCCCGATAACGGAGTAGAAGCCGGGACACCCTTTGAGAATTTGCCGGAAGAGTGGACTTGCCCCGTTTGTGGAGCAGAACAAGATATGTTTGTACCAGAATAAACTGTATTAATAGAAAAGTACCCAAAAGGTACTTTTCTATTAATTAACCCTTCTGTCAAAAAGCCTGTTATTTCTACGGATTATTAAGTTTTGATAAAATTGGCCCCATAACTGAAATAAGGTCTTCCATATCCCCGAGTTTCTTTGCGCCAGACAGCGTGTCTGATAATTGACTTACCTTGCGGCTAGTCTTACCGTCAGCCAAAAAACCTTTTATAGCATCTAATGATTCCTGAACATGATCAATTGATGGCGGTCCGCCTTTTTTTGTAGGCACCCTTTGAGCCTGGGTTAGATGATTTATCTTTTCTAAAGCATTGGTCATATTATGGAGCCTATCTAAGAACAGCTCCATCTTAAAAGTGTCAATGTATCCCGGCCTTATTGGAGGTCGAGACATTTTAAAGGCTGGCAAAGCTTTACCTTTAGTTGATGAATTGCCAAGAACAAAGAGCAATATCAAAATAACTACAGGATTCATATGTATCCTCCCAACACCATAAGATAGATTATAATATGATAAAGAAGGAGGTTATGTGTATGGACATCAATGAAAAAATGCTATTGGAACTGGCAAGACAGCTAGGGTTTGATGATAGTACTGATACTATAGTTACAAAAGCAGCCAGCATTACAGCTGGATATAGGGATAGAGATGAAGAAGAAATTTTGGATGATATACTGAGATTAAAGCAGAAATTAAAATCTAATCCTGAACAATATAGAAAGCAGTTGAGAGCAGTAAGATCTTTGCGCTCAATGATGAACAGAGAGCAGCAGAAGCGATTAGACAGAGTTATTGATATATTGGAAAGAGATTAAAGAAGTAAAAATCCTCCCTAACGGGAGGGTTTTTAGTCATATTATCAGTTATTCTAATATTATAATGCTTTTCATTACTGCCTTTGATTAGTAAATATATAAAATAGCTTAATAAAGATTAAAAACTTGCTATAAATATAGAAGTAAAAAATACCTCAGGTAGCCTATAGGGCCATTTGAGGTATTTCTTACATAATGACATTTATCTTGTGATAATTCTGATAATTTCTGCAGGCGTAGCATTTGAGGGTATTTTAAAGGTTCCTGCCTGCAATTTTGTATCTGCATTTGCAGCTTCCACTGCACTGTAGAATTCACCAAGACTTGAGATAAGACCCTTGTCGATAAGTAATTGAGCAATTTGACTTCCAGTTGCCCCATATTCGATTTCAATGGTAATTTCAGTTACTACAGGATTATCTTGAGATTCATCCTCTTCTTCATTCTCTGAGGATTGTTCTTCCTCTTCATTAACAGGCTCTTCTTCATCTGAAGTTTCATCTTCCTCATCGGGTTCTTCAATAACCGGCTGCCACTCTTCTTCTGAAACAACTGCACTTTCTTTAGCAGTTGTCTCGGCAATCAATTCGGAAGGATAAGCCATAATAATTTCTATTCGATTATGTATTATTAAACCTGCAATAATTACAATGATTAGAGCAATAAATATATCATTTTTATCGTATATTATATCCTTTAACTTATTCATATTTTCCCCCTCAGCATATTTGCTAATTACAATTTATCACAAATTTCGAGCGAGCTCAAATTACATTTTAGTTACGAAAATAATAGTTTTGCTAAACCCATTTTTTTGGTATATAATAAAACAATGATAAAAGTAAAGATCACTGCAAATGAGGAAAAACAACGCTTAGACCGATTCTTAAAAAAATATTTTAAGAATGCACCTCTAAGCTATATTTATAAGCTTGTTCGAAAGAATGTAAAGGTAAATGGAAGACGTGTTCCAGAGAACACTATATTAAAACTTGGAGATGAAGTAACAATATACATCAGTAAAGAAGAAGCGGATTCCTTCATGCCTAAAAATAGTATCAAATCGAGCAAGAGACAATTCGGTATTGCTTATGAAGATGACAATATTATCATTGTAGAGAAGCCTTATGGCTTACTAACTCACGGAACTAGTGAAGAAAAAAGAAATACATTAACTAACCAAGTCATAGGCTATTTAATAGAAACACAAGCATATAATCCGAAAAAAGATATAACATTTGCGCCTTCCCCTGTCAATAGATTAGATCGTAATACAACAGGGCTAGTAATGTTTGGAAAAAACTATGCTTCATTAAAAAGCCTTAATAAAATGATGCGGGAAAGAGAGCATATAAAAAAATACTACTTGACTATAGTTTCAGGCGAGGTTAATAGGGAACTAAAGCTAACAGACAGGATGACAAAGGATATAGAAAACAATAAAATTGTAGTAAATCGGGACATTTCGGGTAAGCTGATGGAGACCATAGCAAGACCTCTTGTAAGCAAGGGCGAATATACTCTTTTAGAGGTAGAACTTATCACAGGTAGAACTCATCAAATTAGAGCACATTTAGCCAAGGCAGGATATCCTATTATAGGTGATGCAAAATATGGAGATCCTCATGTTAATAATAGGATGCGAAAACAGTTTGCTTTAACTACTCAATTTTTACATTCATATCGTTTATACTTTAATGACAGTCTAACTCCTTTGGAAAACATGAAGGGTAAAGAGATAATAAGTTCATTACCCAAGAAACTAAAGAGTATAGAAGATTCGTTGTTTAACTAGACGATGAATGTAGCAGGTAAAAACAGGTTAAAATAAAGGAGGACGAAAGAATAGAGCATGAAAGGTTGGATTAAAGATATAGCGATTGCTTTAATAATCGGCATACTAATACTTCAGTTTGTAAAACCCACTATCGTTAAAGAACATTCAATGAAACCGACATTAAATGAAAATGACTACATATTTTTAAATAAGCAGGCTTACCGTTTCGGCGAACCTGAAATAGGAGACATTATAGTTTTTCATACCGATTTTCGTCAGCCCAATGGGAAGGAAAAACTGCTGATTAAGCGAATTATCGGACTTCCCGGGGATAAGATATCGATTGCAGATGGGATTCTTTATAGAAATGGAGAGGCGATCAAAGAACCATACATCCTGAGAGAAGGCTCCACTTCAGACATGGAAGAGTTTGAAGTGCCCGAAGATAGTCTCTTCGTTTTAGGTGATAACCGAGAGAACAGCATAGATAGTAGGGATAGTTCTTTAGGATTTATAGAGTATGATAGCATTGTAGGTAAAGCCTTTTTTAGATTGTATCCCTTTGATAAAATAGGGCTACTATAATAGTCATGTGTGGAGATATTAAATATGAGAAAGACAATAATATCATATGGAAAGACTATAATCTTTGCTTTACTAATAGCTTTTTTACTCACGGGTTTAATAAAACCGACACTTGTAAAAGGATACTCTATGTACCCTACAATTCGGCCATATAGTTACCTGATAATTAACAAGTTGCCATATATTACAGGTAAACCTGATTACGGAGATATTATTGTCTTCACAACAAACATCTACACCGAAGAAGGAGAAGGTAAGAATTTAATCAAAAGAGTCATAGGTTTAGAAGGTGATACTTTAGAAATCAAGGGGGGCATAGTCTATCGAAACGGTTATCCGATAGAAGAGGATTATATTTATGGAGGCGTAACTCCTGGAGAGATGGAGTTAATCACGGTTTCTGAAAACTGTGTATTCGTAATGGGTGATAATCGCTCTTCAAGTTTGGATAGTCGAGATTCAGCGATAGGAGAAATCCCTTTAAAAGATATTATGGGACGTGTGGATTTGCGTCTTTTTCCTTTGGATGAGATTGGAGTAATACAATGAGACAAAAGAAAATGATTGCGAATAATAAAAAAGCTAGACATGATTATTTTATTGAAGAGGTCTACGAAGCCGGTATAGTACTTACTGGTACAGAAATTAAATCTATTCGCCAGGGTAAAGTAAATATTAAAGAGAGCTTTGCAAAGATAGAAAATGGCGAAGTTATTCTATACCAAATGCATATAAGTCCATATGAGCATGGAAACAGATACAATGTGGATCCTGTTAGGCCGAGAAAACTTCTTCTACATAAGCGTGAAATTCGTAAACTCATTGGCTATACCACTCAGCAGGGACTTACTCTAGTACCGTTAAATATCTATATCAACGAAAAAGGATTAGCTAAGCTTGAGCTTGCTGTAGCACGTGGTAAAAAGCTATATGACAAGCGTGAGGATATTGCTAAACGAGATTCGGAAAGGCGTATGCAGCAGGTCATGAAAAAATCAAGGCAGTAAGCAAAAAGGCTGAATGTAATTGCTACAATCAGCCTTTTAAGATTATTATTCAACTATTTCCCCTGATGTTGAAATTGTGACTATCTGCCACGGAATCATTTTTCCGCTGTTTTGCAACGCAGTTACTACTGCACGTTCAATTCCACCACAGCATGGGACTTCCATGCGAGCCACTGTCACGCTCTTAATATTGTTATTAGCAATAATCTCTGTCAGTTTTTCGGAATAATCACCGGCATCGAGTTTAGGACACCCGATTAAAGTAACCTTATTCTTCATAAATTTATTATGAAAATCACCGTAAGCAAAGGCTGTACAGTCGGCTGCCACTAAGAGATTAGCCCCTTCAAAATAAGGTGCATTTATAGGTACTAATTTAATCTGTACAGGCCATTGTTGCAATTGTGATTCTATACTGGCAATAGGGGTAGGAGAAGGAGCAATATCTCTTTTCAGAACTCTTGATTGAGATCCGGGGCAGCCGCAAGGTAAATCTGCTAGTTGTTCTTGTTTTCTCCTCATGTTCTCTTTAACTGCTTCTTCGTCAAAAGGAGCTGCTTCACGCTCTACGAAGGTTATGGCTCCTGTGGGACATACAGGAAGACAGTCACCGAGTCCGTCGCAGTAGTCATCCCTTAGAAGTACTGCTTTGCCATCTATCATACCGATTGCGCCCTCATGACAAGCATCCACGCAAAGAGCACAACCATTACATTTTTCCTTATCAATTTCAATAATTTTTCTAATCATATCTATTACCTCCATTAATTGTACAATTGCTTTGATTTCCTATTTACAGTATAGTATAATAAAAACATTAATGTTGTTGCATTTGCAACAAAGGGGGTAATATTATCAAAAAATATATAAATGTTTTAAAAGATACAGCATTATTTAGAGCTGTTAAAGAAGATGACATCGAAAAAATGCTCGACTGCCTCTCAATTAGAGAAAGAAACTATAAAAAGAATGATATCATAATTATGGCAGGTACAAAGGTAGATGCAATAGGAGTAGTTGCTGAAGGAACCGCCCAGGTTATAAGAGATGATTTAGATGGAGAAAGAACTATTTTATCTGAGTTAATGCGTGCCGATATATTTGCTGAGGCCTATGTTGTAGCGGAAACGCCTGAGATTCCGATATCGGTAATTGCCACAGATGATTGTAAGATTCTTTGGATACCTTTTAATAGAGTTATAGTTTATTGTTCATTTACATGTGAATACCACAGAGTTTTGATACAAAATTTAATGAAATTAATAGCAGAAAAAAACATACTTATAAACGAAAAGATGAGAATTCTGTCTCAAAAGACTACAAAAGAAAAGCTAATGTGTTATCTTATGGATTACTCAGAAAAGGTTGGAAATAGTAAATTTAGAATACCTTTTTCGAGAAATGAGCTCGCTGACTACCTGAGCGTGGATAGAAGTGCCATGTCAAGGGAACTGGGCAAATTAAGAGACCAAGGCTATATCTGGTTTAATAGAAACGAATTTGAAATTTTGTAGCCCTATTCTTTATTCCCTTCTGATATGTGATGCATGATCCTCCATAAATGGTGAGTTATACCATCAACCAAGAGGATTAGCTTGACATATTGAAATGCTTCATTTATTTGTACATCTCCCTTAGCCGTCACTTCAAATATTCCCGCCCTTTCTTTTTTACGAAACTCTGCTAATTCCTGAGAAAAAGTGGATAGTTTGGGAACGACTGATTCAATGCTATCATTCTGCAAGCCTTCAATAGATTCTAGAATAAGCTCTTCCATTTGAAATACAACAGGATAAATTCGCTCCAAAGGATTGGTAAGCTTCACTTCACTTAAGTTATGAATGGTCAGTCTACTCATTCTTTCTAGATGATCTATCGCATGAAGTAGCGAGGTGTATCTTGCTGTAGTTTCTTGTGTATCTGTACGAATAGCCATTACAAAGTCCTTTATTTCCTCTATTTCCAGCTGAATCTTTTTCAAATCTTCATTATACCTAGTTATTTCTGGATGCGAAGAGGGCAGGCCAGATGAAAGGGATTCTGCCTTAAGGCTTGTTGTTTCCAAAGTTTGTATAGCTGCTTCCTTCAAAGCTCTCATAGCTGTTTCAGTAGCAACGGCTGGGATGGAAATAATGCTGGAATCTAAATGCTTAGTAATATCAGATTTTTTCTCAGGCAGAAGCCTGATTATAAAATTTGTAAATTGTTTGATGAAGGGTGCAAGTATTACGATTCCTAATATACTAAAGAAAGTATGAAATAGTGCAACAATTATTAAGGGGTCCTCCCAACTTAACCGAGAAGCTAAACCCCTGATAGCTGCAATTATAAAAGGAAAGAAGATAAATGTGATACCACCTGTCAGTAGATTGAAAAAAATATGTGCAAGGGCTGTCCGCTTGGCAGATACACTAGCACCAATTGAAGCAAAGGCAATAGTGGCTGTTGTTCCAATGTTTTGCCCAATTACAAGCGCTATAGCCTGCTCTAAACCAATCGTCCCTGCGGATAGTACAGTAATAGTTGTTGCAACAGCAGCACTTGATGATTGCATAATAATCGTCATTATTATTCCGATAATAATCAGGATCAACCGATTTAAGATGCCTAGCTCTGAAAATAGAGTAAAGTCTATATATTCATTTAGTCCTGCCATACCTTCTTGCAGGTACTGGATTCCAACGAATATCAACCCAAAACCTGTAAGTATATATCCTATTTGAGACCATCTTCCGGAGCTAAATTGCTTCAGCAACATACCTATACCGATGATGGGCAAGGCCAACTGGCTGACACTGAATTTAAGACCTATAAGGGCAACCATCCATCCCGTACTTGTTGTACCGAGATTGGCTCCGAAAATGACCCCTGTGGCTTGTAAAAATGTCAGCATGCCTGCACTGACGAAACCAATGGTCATTAGAGAGGTGGCTGTGGAAGATTGAACTAGCAAAGTGATGAAGGCTCCCGTGGCAATCGATGAAACCGTGCCTCCTGTAAAACGATTCAAAAGGTTTCTTAAGGAATCCCCTGCAATCGTTTTCAAACCCTCTGCCATCATATTCATTCCTAATAGAAAAAAACCAATTCCGCCAATTGCGGAAATAATTGAAACCATGGCTACACCTTTACCTTTATGCTTTTATCTATAAAATATATACTGCCTATATAAAATGTCAAACAGTATCTCATAAAAAATCTTTTTTTTCGGTGATTAGTAAAAAAAGTGACCCGCTCGGCTATTGAGTCCGAACGGGCCAAACTAACAACTGCTCTTATTTATTCCACAATGTAGCAAGCACGAATCTGGGTATTGCCCTTGGTATCTACATAAACTTTGTAGGGCCCCACGTCATATGTTCCAGCAGAGTTGTTTTTTATTTTAAATGTTGAGGTAATCACATTTTTTGAACCGTCTGCGAAGGTTTCAGTAACAATAATCGTTAAATCATTTTGATTACCAGGTAACTTATTAACGAAAGCAGATGGGGTTACTGTCATTGCCGCAGAGGTCACTGTCACTAGCTCACTGGCTATACTTGCAGTTTTTTTGCCTGTAGCAGCTATGTTGGTATTCGTCACAATACAATAATAGTGAAAAGCTTCTGGCACTTCGGACAGAGTAAATGAATATTCTCTATCCGTTGCGTTTTCAATGGCTTCGCCTCCCACAACATCTCTTGTTGAATTTCTATACCATTGATATGATAATTCTCCACCGTCATATGATTCTGCTATTGCCTTAAGCCTCACTTGGCCATTGACTACAGCACTTTCAAGGTATACACCCGGTTTAACCGCATCACTATAGCTGTTAACTTCAGCCACAGCTTCTACGACAGCCCAGTTGACAACACCATCTTCCAGTCCCGATAAAGTTCCGGTAAATCGATACAAACCATTTCTTTCCGGATCAAACGTAGGTCTGGTGGTTGAAGACCATGTTACGTCTACTTCTCCTGTTCCTCCTCCTATGTATTCTACTGTGATTCTAGATGGGAGTTCAGCTGCAGCAAGGTCCGCTGCGGAAGCATACTTGCCGCTTGGGACAAAAATAGGTTTCGCTAGGTTGGCTGTTGCAATTTGTTTGGGACGCTCCGCCGAATCTTTCCCGAAAACTTTATCGACATAATCAAGAGCTTTTAAAGTTTCGGCCTGTATCTTGCTGACTGCTGCATTTTCAATTGCCTGCAATTTAGGGCTAAGAGTATAGGGTGATCCGATCGCTCTGCCCACCATAAGCCTTCCAGGGCTCTTTACCGCTTCGATATACCATCTGCTCCAGTCCCCGATTGCTTTTAGCTCTCTATCGTAGCTTCTGGGAGCAAGGGGATTGGTCTCGTTATCAAGCATCCATTGGTAATGATCCACAGTGTTTTGCCGTTCATACTTAATACGTGTTTCCCAGCTCTTTAAAACCTGATAAATTGTGTCTGCGGCTTCTACTTCCCAGCCGTTTGCCATCTGATATATAACGGCAGCTGAGACTGTACCAACATTGTGGAATTCCGAGACGCTTAACTTATCTAAGGTGTCACAAGACGAATGATACACATAGTCGGTAAAGTGCCATGTAAGCAAGGCAGGAATAAAGGAGCCGACTCTACTAAGAGCATTTTGCACAAAAGGTGAATGGTCCGAGCCACCTTCATAGGGGTTTGAATCAACCATGAAATTTGGGTTGAGTTTTTCCTTTACCAGGAGTCCAGTTTGGAGATATAGGTCATTTAAATAAAAGCCCGGATAATTATTTACAGGAGTAGTAACAGACCTAGTTCCTCCTGTCCAAAGGGAAAATTTATCAGGCTTACGGACAAACGTATCGTACTGTAATGGCAAGTCTGCCTGTCCTGGGAAAGTGAAATTGCCGTAACGATAGCGTAATTCGGAGGCTACTGCATTTGTTGCAACATTAGAAGGATCAGGAGTTTTTTCAATGAGCATACAGGAGCCTGTCTTCGTCGGGTCGGCACCGGTCATGTCTAGGTCTATGGAGCCCTTGACGTTCAGGAATTCGCTCCTGTATTTTGCTTCCCACCAGTTGGTCATTGTGATCTCGTCGCCCCAAACAAAGGTTATAGTTCTTTCGGGTCTTGCCAACTTGCCGCTGTGTATCATTTCCAGCATGGTTTTAGCAATCACATAGTTCATCGCTACACCAGAAGCATTGTCGTGAGCCCCCGGCTCATTGATATGTGCAGGTACGTATATCCTTTCTTCAGGTTTTACCGCCCCTTGAATCTCTGCAACTAGCATTCGCTGAGGCTTGCTTTCATATGTGCCGAGAGCACATACGGACATATAAACTGGTCCGTCAGCAAGCAAGGCCTGCATGGCATCGAATTGATCAAGGGAGAAGTGGAAGGGAACCGTGGCCCCGGGTTCGTCATATCTACCGATGCTTCCATAAGGCACATAGTTTGTGTACCAGCGTTCTCCATCAATCACCGGCATGTGGTAATTCGGGGCATCCGAGACCCGTACAAGGACGGCAAGGGCGCCCACACTATTAGCATAGTTACGAGCGGTAGATCCGGTGGTAGTGGTAAGAAGTATTTTGCCAGCTAGGTCTTCTGAAGGGATACCCATGGAGTTGCTGTTTGATGTTACAGTTCCGACATAAACAACTTCGGCGGTCTTTGTTCCGGCAGCTATGTTTTCTACTGCTGTCTTTCCGGGGTCAGTAAGAGCAGTAAACGGTGCATTGGTTGGAAGGTGTACCCTCTGGTTTACCTGCTGCATTTTCAGGTAATCCGGGTGGCCTTCCCCCTTTTGAAGAGCATTGTAAAGCCAGGTGCCATCGTCATTAATGTGCTCCGGATAATACATAGAGGTAGGGTCAATACAGTCGGCCAAAACATTGATTTCATCGGCAAGAGCAGTTCTCTCCTCCGATGTCAGTAAACCGGAAGGCTCGCACAGATCTTCCTCGATCTGAAGCGATACGTACTGTGGGTTCCATGCATTGCCGCTGGTGCCCTGGTTCTGGAACCAGACGCTGTCGCCCTGGTTGCCTGCCGTTGTTCTCTCCCCATCCTGATAGCCAACGTCCTCAAGCTTGCCCTTAATGTCAACCATTACTTCGTTAAGCCAGTTGCCGTATGAAGTACGCCAACCTTTATAAACAAAGGCAGCGTATCTGAGCATCTCGTCCCCATCGAGGGCATCACCGAACAATTCAACGATTTCATCCAGTGTGTAATGATACTTATCTGAAGTAAGCACTTTATTCTGGCCAGTTGCATTGTCGGCATAGGCAGTAGTGATGCCTGCGGAGAGCAATAAGGCAATCACAAGAATCAGACTGATCAGCCTTTTAATTTTCTTATTATGCATAATATTTCTACCCCCTTTGATTTAAATATCCACTGAGAAAAAAATTCCCCCCTTTTCAGTTAGTTTATTCCCGAATTGCAAAATGAAGCTGAACAAATAACAGCAGTGAGAAAGGCACAAACTGCTGTAATATGTGGAATAATATTACAAATGGGAATTCGAATACTGGGAGATCATAATGGTTCAACGGTTTTCTGAAAGTAGGTTCAGACTAGTCCAGCTTATTATTGCATTTAGGCTTGTTTCTATTATATCGGTTATCACAAAACTTTGATAGAGATATTGTTATTTATAATGTGTCAGATAGTATCTTAAATCGACAAAAACCAATTTAGCCCCCCTGATATTAAAGCACCGGAATCCTTAAAAAGGTAAAATAAAAACCACCTATTGACTAATCTTCTAATCAATAGGTGGTAGAGTTTTGGTGAAGGTGGTGAGAGTCGAACTCACGTCCGAAAGCATATCCACAAGAACTTCTCCGAGCGCAGCTGATGATTTTGAGTTTCGCCTCTTCCGCCGCCCATCAGCAGGCTACGGTCTCAGCTATCCTATAGTTCCCCTGTGCTACTAGGAGCTCACACAGAGTTTTCCTGTATATTTGACGCCAGATCTACCGACCTACAGGTAAATCGGAGCTGACGCGCGATGGCTATGCAGCCAGTGCGAAATTATTTTTATTGTTTGCGTTTATATTTAACGTGCCCTTTTTAACGTAGACTTGGCAAACTACGGCTCGCTTATCTTGCTTCCATACCCCCGTCGAAACCATTTCACCCCCATGTGTTTTCGTTTCATATTTATTATACCAGAAATATTATTTTTTGAAACTCTAAAATTATGGATATTTAATTTTTTTTGTGTTTTTCTATTGACATATTAATTATCGTGTATTATTGTATTAAGTGATTAGTACAATAATACACATCGAAGGGGGTTTAACATATGACGGAACAGTTTCAATCAAATATACCGATCTATTTGCAATTAGTCAATAAATTTAAATACAGAATCGTCTCGGGGGAATTAGAAGCCGGCTCTAAAATAGACTCAGTAAGAGATCTTGCAATAAAGTATGAAGTCAATCCAAATACGATGCAAAGAGCGCTTGCTGAGCTGGAGAGAGAGGGTCTTGTTTACTCAGAACGCACAGCAGGACGTTATATTACGAAAAATAAGGAGTTGATTGTTAAGATGAGAGAGACTATTGCAAATGAAATAATAGATCAGTTCATTAAAAGGATGGAAAGTTTAGGTTATTCCAAGGAAGAAGCTAAAAAATTATTTATTGAAAAGATAGAGAAGGGGGCAATCAAATGAGCAATTTGGTAGAGATTAGAGATCTTACAAAGAGATATAGAAACAAGGCTGTCTTATCGAATATTAACCTGACCTTAAAGTCAGGTCATATAGTGGGATTACTCGGGCCTAATGGAAGTGGAAAGACAACTTTGATAAAAATTTTGACAGGAGCACTGAGGGATTTCGAAGGCAGAGTGACAATAAACGGCGAAAAGATTGGGCCATCAACTAAAGCACTGGTGTCCTATCTACCAGATAAATCCTATTTTGCCTCGTGGATGAGGCCGATTGATGTAATTAAACTGTTCAAAGACTTTTACAATGACTTCGATGAGGAAAAGTGTATTGATATGCTCAATAGATTGGAACTTGATGAGAAGGTTAAAATAAAAACTATGTCTAAGGGTATGATTGAAAAACTCCAGTTATGTCTAGTTATGTCTAGAAACGCTATGCTGTATGTTCTTGATGAGCCTATAGGAGGAGTAGATCCTGCAGCCAGAGATTTCATACTTGATACTATTCTCACTAACTACAATGAAAATGCTACTATTTTCATGTCTACCCATCTTATTTCAGACGTTGAGCGAATATTTGATACCGTATTGTTTTTAAAAGAGGGGGAAGTAGTTCTTCATGGCGATATAGATGATATTAGGGCCAGGGAGGATAAATCAATAGATCAGTTATTCAGGGAGGTATTCAAATGTTAGGTAAATTGGTGAGATTTGATATAAGATCAACTTGGAGAAGTTTTGCCGGAATATATTTATCGATAATCCTGGGTGTTATCATCGTATCGTTGATATTTAAAAGTATTATGATCGCAGGCTTTGTGGCCTTTGCGATTTCAGTTACAGTGATTGTGGTAATGATACTTAATCTATTTAGATTATTCAACACAAGCGTATTCTCGAAAGAAGGCTATTTAACCTTGACGCTGCCTGTAACTTCAAGTCAGATAGTTGTATCCAAGCTGATAGTAAGTACCATGTGGATAGTATTGACAGCTATAGTATCGATAATAGGACTATACATTTTTGTGTGGAATATCAAGATTATAGAGGGTTCCTTTGCGCTATTTCCTTATATTCGTGAAATAATAAGTCCGCTAGATTTTGAATCGGCAATAACCCTTATTCTTTTAATCCTGGTGGTTCTAACTACCTGTGTTAAAGAGATGGCTAAATTGTTTTTAGCCTGTTCCATTGCGCATTTAAAGCAGCTTTATCGTTTCAGAATAATTGTTGGAATACTATCGTTCTTTGTACTTTCATGGCTTGAGGTCTTTGTTGTGCAACAGATTGCGAGATTTGTTAGCATGATTTGGCCAAAGGCTGAAGAATTGTTGGAGTTACTATCCAGTCCTATCAGCGCAAAGCAGCATTTTGCATTGTTTAATGGTTTTTTAAGTGTAAGCTTTTTATATGCTATTGTATTAATAGCTGTTTTTAGCCTAGGAGTTGTATGGATAATGAACAATAAATTAGATCTAGATTGATAACATGTAAGCCGCTGGGAAACTGGCGGCTTTTCTATAGCTGTTGTGTTTTACGAGGAATACTTGGTAGTGTTTTTTTAAAGTACAATATTATTGCTAGCACAAGGCTGATTTTTATCAATAGAGGTAAGATAAATTTTAAGGATAGAGGATCGTTAATAGCTGTTCCCATAAGTATTACAGGAATCATGCCTGGTGTAATTGCAAGCAGGCTTCCAACAATATAGCTTACATAATCAACTCCTGATGCACCAAGAAACATACTGCATAATTCAAAAGGAGGCCCAGGTATTAATCGTAAAATTATTACTGAAAGCAAGCTGTTAGACTTGTTAAATCTAAGCATAAGACTCAGTCGTTTATTCTTAGCTATTATCCTTTCTATTTTTTTATGTCCTAGTTTTTTCCCTATGATAAACCCAATGCTTGATTCGATAATTAGGCAAAGATAGGTAATTATTATTGCATATTCTGTTTGAAATATGATACCTGCGGTAATATATAAAAGAACGAGTGGAAGGACCATAATAATTGATTTGAGGCAATATAGACCGATTAGAATAACAACTGTTAGCAATGGTGACTTTTCGGTGAATACTATCATATCTCCTATTGTCAGCTTAAAAAGTTGATAAGCTAATATAAAGCATATGGTTAATATTATTATACCGATTATAATATATTTTTTTTTCATTTTATCACCATTTAAATATTTATAAATATTTTAACTGCTTAATAATAATTTATTCTAAAGTTTTTATAACTTGAGTCGATATTATTTTAGACCTGTGCCATCTAGGAGGAACTGCATGAAGGCTAAAATTTTGTTTGCATATGATTCAGCCAAAGAGGCTGATAAGATAAAAAAGCATCTTAGCGATTACGAACTTTTAATTGCATCTAGTGGATTAGAGGTAATTAATCTGCTAGAAATGAATCCTGATATAGATCTTGTAATCTTGGATTTAAACATAACTAATATGAATGGCTTAGAACTATTAAAAGAATTGAAGCCATTAGACAAGAATAAAGATACCAGGGTTATTATACTTAGTGAACAGGACGAAGCAGAAAAAGAGACAAGGGGATTGAAGCTTGGAGCTATAGATAGTATTAGAAAGCCCATTAACTGGGAATCTTTGCTTATAAAAATAGAAATCCATCTTGAGCTTTTAAGGACACAGCAATTGATTGAGACCGAACTTACAGATAGCCTATTGCTATTTAAGATGATTTTCAATCAATCGCCGGTTGGAATCGCAATCGCTGACAATAAAAAACCCTATGAGCAAAAAGGTCAGAATTTGCATTTAATCAACCCCATGTTTGAGCAGATTATCGGAAGACCAAAGAGCGAATTGAAACATGTAGATTGGGCTAAAATAACCCATCCTGATGACCTAGCTAAAGATGTTGAGAAATATGAGCAATTTCTAGATGGAGAAATTGATAGATATGAGTTAGAGAAGCGTTACATAAAGCCCGATGGTTCCCATGCTTGGGTTCATATGATAATTACCTCCCTTAATTTATTTAATTCAGATGACAAGCACCTATGCTTAATACAAGACATAACAGAACAAAAGTTGGCAGAAACCGCTCTTAAAGAAAGCGAGAGAATTAAATCAGTTCTCCTGTCCCACCTTCCTGGAATGGCCTATAGATGTAATTTTGACCGAAATTGGACGATAAAGTTTGCTTCTGAAGGGTGTTATACCCTTACAGGATACAAGCCCCATGAATTAGTTGATAATAATTTACTTTCCTTCAATGATTTAATAGATCCTAAGTACAGGGATTGCATATGGGAAGAGTGGAATAAGATTTTGTATGATGACCAGATATTTAAATATGAGTACGAACTTATTACTAAAAGCGGCGAGCGCAAATGGGTGCTGGAAATGGGGCAGGGCATATATGACGATAACCATGAAATTATTGCCCTTGAAGGGATTATTATAGATATTTCGGAGAGAAAAGAACATGAAATCAAATTGAAATATCTAAGTGAGCATGATACTACTACCGGATTATATAACCGTAGGTATTTTGAAGAGGTACTGTTACAAGATAAGAGCGAAAAAAGAGCTGTATTGTTATTAAATATTAATAGGATTAGCTCTATTAATTTAACTTATGGCTATGGGTTTACCGAGGGGCTAATGAAAGAAATTGCAAAGAATCTCTCAACCCTAGCAGGAGAGAGGCGGAAATTATTCCAGATATCTTTTTCAAGATTTGCCTATTTTATTACCGATTATGGGGATGTAGAGGAACTTAAGGATTTCTGCGAAGAAATATTCAACCTAATGAAAACTATGCAAATTTTGCACACTGTTAGATGCTCCATAGGTATTTTAGAGATTAGAGGTCAAGATTGTGATGCTGAGTCAATCTTGAGAAATGCCTCTATTGCTGCTGAATTTGTTGATAAAAACCAGGTATTTGGATGTAGCTTGTTTGAGGATGAATGGATATTCAAGATGCTTCGTGATGCCGATATTAAAGATGAACTGGTAAAGGCCGCCTTTGACAGAGAAAGTGATAATCTCTTCTTGGAATTTCAGCCAATCTTAGATCTTAAGACAAATAAGATTAGCGGATTTGAATCATTGGCAAGATTGAAAAGTGATAAGCTTGGTATCGTACCACCCAAGGAATTCATACCCATTGCTGAAGAAACTCAGTTGATCATACCCATTGGACAAAGAATTATGTATATGGCTGCAGAGTTTCTTAAGAAATTGGAGGAAAGGGGACATGATGATGTAAAGGTAACGATAAATGTATCGGCCTTACAGCTGAATAGCGATGAATTCCTTGAGGATCTAACTGCTGTTATCAGAGAAACAGCTATTAACCCTAAGAATTTTGGGTTAGAAATAACGGAGACAATATTTTCCGATGACTTTGATATGATAAACGAAAAACTAGGCAAGGTCAAAGAAATGGGCCTAGAGATATCGATAGACGATTTTGGTACAGGTTATTCTTCTCTTGCAAGGGAAAGAGAACTTAACATTAACTGTATAAAAATAGATAAATTCTTTATTGATAAACTACTTTCTTTAGGACCGGAGGAATCAATAACAGGGGATATTATTTCCATGGCTCATAAACTAGGCCATTATGTTATAGCAGAAGGTATAGAAGTACAGGAACAAAAGGAATATTTAATAGACAATAATTGCGATATGATGCAGGGTTATCTCTTTAGTAAACCAATAGATCAAGAATCTGCTATTGAATTGTTAGTTGATACTAATAAATAATATAAAGTCCCCTTGTGAATCAAAGATTCTAGAGGGGATTATCTTTAAACTCATTTAAGATAGTGCAGATTGAATAGTAAGCATTTACCCTGAAAGCCTCAAAGGGCTGTTGGTTATATATATGACCATGCCAATATTCTTTAATAAACTCATCTAGAATTTCCTCAACAGATAAACCTGATTCATTCCTTGCAACGATGAAGTCCTTGTATTCCGATGCAGTTTCTAAAGCTAGATCAAAATATTTTGGTTTTAAATTTTCAGGAACAAAACCAAAATGTGGGGATACTATATAGTCAGCATCTATATGTTTAGCTTTATTTATCGACTCTATAGAATCTTTGTAACTTTTTAATATCGCCATTAGCATTTGCCCATTTGGATTTAAACATCCCATTGTTTCAGCGGGAAACAAAACCCTCTTTTTCTTTAGATAAAAACTGATTGAGCAGTTTGTATGTCCAGGGGATTCATGAATGACAATAGTTTCATCTCCTAAACTGATTTGATCATTTTGTTTAACCACTCTATCAATTTTAACATATTCGTCGCTGTAATCATCTGCCGGGGAATATTTGAAATCGCCGTAATCATCCTTAAAGCTGTCTATAAACGACTCATCTGCTTCTTTAGATATCTCCCGGATTCTTTTTAAGGTACTTGGTTTTTCGAATAAATAGTTGGTGTATTCTGAACCAACTGCAATGGCAGATGGCCAAGTTTGTTTAAGATAAGGTAAGCCTCCCATATGATCATAATGGGAATGGGATACCAGGATGTAATCTAAAGTTCTTCCAGCAGGAAGCTCCTTTTTAATATTCATAATTAAATTATTTGCACAGTAGGACATTCCACAGTCAATAAGGGCAGTTTTTTCATCGCCGATTATTAAATAAACTTCTCCTCCGGGACCTCCTGTGACTCTTTTTATATTTTCAATAAAATTAAATCTGTCGTGTTTCATATGTATTCCCTTCTAAAAAATTTTTCCAAAGATGAAGATCCTTCTTTCCCTGAGCATAGCCAAGACGATAGCTTTCTTCCAGCCTATCGTAATCAGTTTCTTCTCTTGAAACAGGCATAGTTTCGGGATATACGAGAAAGGCCTGGCCTTTTCTTTCAAGCTCTTCAAGTTCATCAAGTGTTTGATTGTAATTAATATGACGCTTTAGCATTGTTTCCAATACAGCGGGATATTTCCTATAATAGGCTTTAAGGAATCCTTTGAACTTTAAAGGTTCTCTCCTGTATCCCTTTTGGTGTGTGAGGATAACGAAGAATTTTTTCATATTGTCCCTTTTAGCAATATCCAAGGGTATTCCGCCTACTATACCGCCATCTATATAGCAATTCCCTTTATAAAAGGTTTTGGGCATTAATATCGGATATGAGGATGAGGAGCGCACTATTTTCATCAAATCCTCTGGACAATGAATATCTTTTTTAGTAAAGTATTCTAACCTACCATTATTGCAATTGAAAGCACCTATTCTAAACTCTGCAGGATTTGCCATAAAAGTTTCAAAGTCGAAGGGTAATAATGCATCTGGATAAGCAGTTTCTTCATAAAGGTACTTTGCGTTAAAAAAACCCTCTCCTTTGAAAAAAGACTTCCATCCTCCGAATTTTGGGTCTAATACAATATCTACAAATGATTTTTTTGCACGTTTTGTATCCCTGGAAAGATAGTTTACTAAATGGCTGGCTCCTGCTGAAACTCCAGCTACATAATTAAAATATATTTCGTTTTCTAAAAGTATATTTAAAATGCCTGCTGTGTAGCTTGCACGCATTCCGCCGCCCTCAAAAATCAATGCGGTATCCTTGATATTATTTACGATTTCCAATAGATTTATCTCCTAGCTATTTTATATTAGTTAAACGACCAAATACTATATTAACCTTTTTATTAACAAAAATCAGCAAAATAGTTACATAAGTATATAAAGATGGGTATAGCAAAAACTATAAATAAAATTTAAAGGAGATAAATTAATGTGGAATTTTGATAATACTTATACCAGACTGCCTGAAAAATTTTTTTCATATATAGAACCTTTTCCAGTCAAATCACCCGAACTGGTGATTTTAAATAGTTCTTTGGCTAAGGACCTGGGACTTGATGAAGAATATCTAAAAAGTGATGAAGGTGTTGAGATATTAGCGGGCAACCGCATACCTGAAGGGGCTTTGCCGATTGCCCAGGCATATGCTGGCCATCAGTATGGGCGCTTTACAATGCTGGGTGATGGTAGGGCAGTACTTATTGGGGAACAGATTAGTCCTTCAGGCCAACGATTTGATATTCAACTAAAAGGTTCGGGGAAGACACCTTATTCAAGAGGTGGTGACGGCAGGGCGACTTTAGGACCTATGCTTAGAGAATACATCATAAGTGAGGCTATGTATGCCCTTGGAATTGCAACAACTAGGAGTTTGGCTGTGGTTAAAAGCGGGGAAACAGTAATTCGCGATAGGCCTCTTCCTGGTGCAGTATTGACAAGGGTGGCATCTAGTCATATTAGATTCGGCACATTTGAATATGTAGCTAATTTTTGTGATCCGCTGGAAGTAAAGATTTTAGCTGACTATACTATCAAACGTCATTATCCTAATTTAGAATTATGCGATAATAAATATTTGAA
Source organism: Clostridiales bacterium (assembly GCA_012523915.1). GTDB lineage: Bacteria > Bacillota > Clostridia > Peptostreptococcales > Anaerovoracaceae > JAAYHT01. The sequence goes on along the minus strand of JAAYSU010000080.1, from coordinate 2,467 downwards.
TCTTTTAAAGGAAGTAGTAAAAAGATATGCGAAATTGATTTCTAAATGGCAGTTAGTCAGTTTTATTCATGGTGTAATGAATACTGATAACATGACCATAAGTGGAGAAACAATTGATTTTGGCCCCTGTGCATTTATGAACCAATACGATCCTTCTACTGTATTTAGTTCAATAGATCGCTACGGCCGCTACACATATGGCAACCAACCCAAGATAGCTGAGTGGAATTTAGCCCGCTTTGCTGAAACGCTACTTCCTTTGATAAGTGATAACAAGAAAGAAGCAGCACAGTTGGCCCAAGAGGCTGTTTCAAAGTTTAGTGAATTGTTTAATAGTGAATGGTTAAATGGTATGAGGTCTAAACTAGGAATATTTAATGAAGAAGATTTGGATGAACCACTTTTCAATGAACTTCTGAACATTATGGGGAAATATAATGCAGATTTCACAAACACTTTTAGAGATCTTACACTGTGCAGAAAAGAAGATAATGATATGTATACAAGCCAGGAATTCAAATTATGGTATGGGAAGTGGCAAGAAAGGTTAAGCAGGCAGAAGGAAGATAGACAATCTTCTTTGGAGATAATGAGGAAGAATAATCCTTCTGTGATTCCTCGTAACCATAGAGTGGAGGCTGCACTTGAGGCAGCTGTTGAAGAAGGAGATTTAAGTGTTATGAAAAATCTTAATGATGTACTTTCAGATCCCTATGGATATACCGAACTTCAGGAAGAGTACACTGACCTACCTCCCTTATCAGATATTCCATATAGAACTTTTTGCGGTACCTAACCTATTGGGTTTTCATGATAAAATTCAAGTGCCTTCCACAATTTTTATTCTGGCGGTAGGAAAAACAATCTGGACTTGAGAAAGTACAAGTATCATCTATAGATATGTTATCCCTTGGAACTCCTGCAAGTTCGCATTGTTTTTTTACAATACGCTTATTGTCAATATGATGCTTATTAGTTTTCTCGTTATAGTAGATGAAGCTATCTGCATATCCTAGTTTAATGAATTGGTTATACACATCTTCATCGACTTCAAATCTCTCCTGGCTGATTGACATGCCTATATTTACATATAGACCATTTGGATTAGTTTGTTCATTTTTCTTAATATGTTCTAAGACCTTTAAAGTAATTTCATTTACAGTGCCCTTCCAGCCGGAATGGATTATCCCTACAAGTCCCGTCTCTTTATTGTAGAAAAATACCGGAACGCAGTCAGCAGTAAAACAGCATAATAATATATTTGGTTCGTATGTATAGATGGCATCTGTATTTTTTATTGCATCTTCACTGCTATATATTCCTCGCCCTTTATCCTTAATTATGACTTTATAAAAATTAGAGCTATGTGTTTGATCGGGGCAAACGAAATCTTTAAGATCACAGTTTAAATAAGATGCTAGCTTTTTACGGTTAGCAATTATATTTTCAGGATTTATGCAAGTATGAATAGCCATGTTGTTATCTTCAGGTTCAGTTCTGTCTCTTAGCGTCACACCAGCTAACAAATTTTCTCTATTTAAATACATTTTAATTTTCATAAGATCACCATTTTTTCAATTTAAATATATTCTAATGTCAGATTATGCATTAGTCAATTAATAGGGGGCAAGGAATTATGCTATGGACTTCATTTTTCTTAACCAGGTTTATATTCTTTAGATTATAGGGATACTCTAAGTAGGACAACATTAAGTAGAAAGGTAGAAAGATGTTTGAATTTGAGATAAAGCAGATTACGATTGAACTGATAATTGGATTCATAGCATTGTTGGTAGTGTCTAGGGTAATAAGGAAGACACAAATTAAACAGTTAACACCCTTTGATTTCATTTCAGCCATTGTACTTGGAGAATTATTAGGCAACGCTGTTTACGATCCTAATGTTAAGTTATGGAGCGTTATATATGCATTAATACTTTGGTCGGTTCTTATGTTAATAGTAGAAATAATCACTCAGAAATTTAATAAGAGCAGGAAGGTTATAGAAGGTGAACCGGCAATAATAATAAGACATGGCCAAATAGATTATAAGGTTATTAAAAGAGAGAAGTTAGATATAAACAATTTGTTAAGCATGCTGAGGCAAAAGAATTGTTTTTCTATAAGGGAAGTAGAGTATGCAATATTAGAGCAGGGTGGAGATATCAGTATATTAAAGAAATCAGAGTATGACAATCCAAAAAGTCAAGATTTGAATCTCCCATTTAAACCGGTATTTCTACCTGTAAGTTTAATTTTAGATGGTGTAGTTTTAAAAGAGAATTTAGAAGCTGTCGGATTTGATGAGGAATGGCTAATCAAGCAGGTGAAAAATAGTGGTTTAAAGAATATTAAAGAAGTATTTTTTGCTGAGTGGAAAGAAGATGAAGGTATCCATATTATTACCCGTAATAAATAGCTGAAAATCTGTTTAATATGTGCAAGCTTGGAATTATTTGAGGTCTTT
>JAAYSU010000009.1 GCA_012523915.1 Clostridiales bacterium | reverse complement strand
GATCTTAGGCTATAAAACCCCAGAAGAACTCTTCGATGAGGAACTCGATTTAATCTATGCTCTTTAACAACAGAGATTTGTCAAGGTACGGAGATTAGTTCAACTTGTTATTGCAATTCAGGAAAAAGATATGTTACAATTTATTTAAATTTCTATATATGAGGTAATGAAAATGTATACATATGAAGAATATGAACAAAAATGCGACCAGATTCGCAATAGAAATGAATTTTATATTAATGAATTTAGGGAAGATCTGATTAATGCGGGATTAAAAAAAAGGACTATCAGCAGGCATTGTAATAATATCGATCTATATATCAATATTTATTTGTTAAGAGAAGAACCTTTAGAGATGACAAGTGGAGCAGATTACTATAGGATAGATGATTTTTTAGGATATTTTTTTATTCGTAAATGTGCATGGTCTACTCCGAGTACTATTAAAGGCACTGCAGCAAGTATTAAAAAATTTTATAAAAGCATGTTACAACGGGGTTATATTGAAGAATCAAATTACAAAGAACTGATAGAAACAATTAAAGAAAATATTGATGAGTGGTTGGAGGATTGTGAAGCCTACAATGATCCAAATGCTCCCAATCCCTATAATTATTTCGATTTTCTATAATAATATGATTAAAAATAATTATTTGCATTGAAAAAGTCCTTAAAATATTTAAGGGCTTTATTAATTATAAAATAATTTAATTCACTAAATTATAAAAGCGATAAAAAACTATTGCTTTATCTCACTAACGTGGTATAATAGTAAAAGATTTTCATGACTAGAATTGGAGGAATTGTAAATGAAGAAATTACTATCTATACTTTTGGTATTAGCCTTGGTTTTTTCGTTGGCTGCTTGTGGAGGAGGACAAGAAGCAGATCCAACAAATAATAATGAGGCCCAGGATGAAAGTGATTTAGGTTATGTAAAAGAAAATGGTAAGTTGGTCATAGTTTATACAGATTATGCTCCTATGAATTATACAGACGAAAATGGTGAATTCACTGGCTTTGACACTGAGCTAGCCACTTTAGTCTGTGAAAAGCTTGGTCTAGAACCTGTATTTGTTGAGATAAATTGGGATACCAAGGAAGTGGAGCTGAATGCAAAGTCCATCGACTGCATTTGGAACGGTCTGACCATTGACGACGAACGTAAGGCAACCATGGAAATTACAGTGCCATACGTTAAGAATGCGCAGGTAGTTCTGGTAAAAGAAGGTACTGCTTATGAAGGCACAGAATCCTTAATTGGCAAAGCTGTAGCTGCAGAGCAAGGTTCTGCTGGTGAAAAGATCATTGAGACCGATGAAAACCTTCAGCAGGCAAATTATGTTCCCAAGACTTTGCAGACTGAGTGTCTGATGGAAGTCAAAGCTGGAACAGCTGATGCAGCTGTACTAGACTTAACACTGGCAAAAACTATGACAGGCGAAGGCACCAGCTATGAGGATCTTGAAATTGTTGATCATCTGGCTGAAGAGAACTACGGAGTTGCTTTCCGCAAGGGTTCTGATATTTGTGCAGAAGTTAATAAGATTTTTACAGAACTAGTTGAAGACGGTTCCATGGGTGCATTAGCTGATAAGTACGGACTGGAACTGGCTGAATAAGTGTACATATTGGTTGTTGAAAGAAGAAAGATATGAATGAGATTCCTGTGATCATTGACCGATTATCTGAAAGCTTTTTATTAAATTGCCAGCTCTTTGCATTAACCCTTATATTCTCACTACCGCTAGGGCTGGTGATTGCATTTGGATCCATGAGTCGTTTTTATCCCCTTCGTTGGTTATCTAGGACCTTTGTTTGGATAATTAGGGGAACGCCGCTAATGCTGCAACTTATAATAATTTTCTACGCCCCAGGCCTTTTGGACATGTCCTTTACCTGGCCAAATGGTGCATCAGGGCGGTTTGTTGCGGCAGTAGTTGCCTTTGTAATCAACTATGCCTGCTATTTCTCGGAGATTTTCCGTGGAGGGATTGAGAGCATACCCAAAGGCCAATATGAAGCTGGTCAGGTCTTAGGCATGACGAAGACTCAGATTTTTTTCAAGGTTATACTACTTCAAGTGGTAAAGCGTATCCTTCCACCTGTGGGTAATGAGGTAATTACTCTGGTGAAGGATACTTCTCTTGCTCGTATTATTGCTAATAAAGAGATTATTATGATGGCTGGTGAATATAGCAGTAAAGGACTTATTTGGCCCCTCTTTGCCACCGGTATATATTTCCTTATATTTGTGGGAGCCTTGACCTTACTGCTGGGCTGGTTTGAAAAGAAACTTAGTTATTTCCGCGCATAAAGGAGGGGATTACATGGCTATTTTAGAAGTGCATAATATAGAGAAAAATTTCGGAACCCTCCAGGTTTTACAAGGGATTAGTTTTTCATTAGAAAAAGGCGAATCAATGGCAATTATCGGTTCTTCCGGAAGCGGAAAAACCACATTGCTGCGTTGCCTAAACTTTCTCGAACGACCGGACAATGGGAAGATTATGGTTAATAACGAGGTGATCTTTGACGCTTTGGATCCATGTACCCAGCGAGAAAGTGAAGTGAGGAAAAAGCGCCTACACTTTGGCCTGGTTTTTCAAAACTTTAACCTATTTCCTCAATATACTGCCTTAAAAAATATTACTTTGGCAGCAGAACTGTTAGCAAAAGAGCGTCCTAACTTTCAAAAGGATAAAAGAATTATCTTGAAAGAGATTCAGGAAAAGGGTGAAATGCTCCTTGCTCAGGTGGGTTTATCTGATAAGCGGGATTATTATCCACATCAACTATCCGGTGGTCAACAGCAACGAGTTGCCATTGCACGGGCCTTGGCCATGGAACCAGACATTTTGTGTTTTGATGAACCTACTTCAGCCCTAGATCCTGAACTCACTGGGGAAGTGCTTAAGGTTATTCGGAATTTGGCAGATAGAAACACTACTATGGTCATTGTGACTCATGAGATGGCCTTTGCTCGGGATGTAGCGGATCGGATTCTCTTTATGGATGAAGGTGTTATTGTCGAGCAGGGAACTCCCCAGGAAGTGTTCGAAAACCCAAAGGAAGAAAGAACTAGGCAGTTTTTAACCCGATATAATGAGAGCTAAAAGATAATTGTAATAAATAGGCACCCTACGCTAAAATATCGTAGAGTGCCTTTATTAATTTCTGTCTTCTATTATCTAATTTAAATCAAGCGGGTTAAGACTACGTTGTCGACCTCGATGAAGCCTCGTGTACTATCGGTTTTGGAGAACAGGACACGAGCCTTGGTTGTACCTTTGGGTGCAGGTTCGGTGATCCCTACATAGGGCACCCACTCTAAGAAATCACTTCCAGAGGGCTGGCGGGTTGAGATTAGACATAGTCCTAATCCTATTTCTCGGTCGTTTTTATCGAGCCAGATTACTTTCATAATCATGGATCCGAAGGTTGCAGTTGGCGAGGTTTGGCGGAAACCTAACCCAGTGCTAAACAGGAAGCAATGGCCTTCAGCATGGCGAAGTTCAACATCCTGCCACAGGGCGCCTCCGATTTCACCCAGGCCAGCATCAGCGCGTCCTTCATAAACATCATTGCGTTGAACTAGAGTAACCAAGTTATGCTGCCAATTATTTAGGCCATTCTCAAAGCTTGGGTTTGTAATTAGGTTTGTGGTCAGCACCGGGGCTAAGATAACCTGATCTAACCGCAGGAAATTGGTAGGACTCGGAACGACGGCGGCGAAAGTTAGCCTAGCAGTAGCGGTGCCGGGTAGGGTCGGGAAGCTTACATTGATATAGCTAAGGTAATTTCCTTGGTTAGCAAGAGTCTCGTTAGGAATAGACAGATTAAGCCCCGAACCGATAGGATTGCCACCGGCATCCAGCCATTCTAACCGAACGTTCAGTGTGACTGGTCCCATGCCTTGAACAGCGAAGCTGAGCAGGAACGAGGTTCCAGGCGGAAAGGGGCGGACATCTATATCTTGCGTTAGGCTTCCGTTAAAATGGGTTTGGACATGGCCGGCCCCTTCCAGCGATTCTTTGTAGGAGGAGAGGAAGGCGGTATTGTTACCCGGAACAGCTCTCCATTCTAATAAATTGGCTTCGAAATCTCCGTTCTTTAATAGATCCAGACATGCCATAGGCGCGAGTACAACTCCGTCGATTGAAATAAAATCAGTATTTCCCTCAGAAAGACCCTGACCTTTGCTAAACACGATTTTAGCATGTGTTGCATTGGCAGGAGGAGGGTCAGTTTGAGCAAAGAAGGTTATGCGAGCTATATTGTTGATGCGGTCACCGGGTATAAACATTCTGAGTCCGCTACCAATATTATTAAAATCTTTATCTAGCCAAATTACTTCGGCGATAAGGATGCCCGCATACTCGCTTCCAGTATCGGGCGGCAAGTTGGAAACAGCGTTAAAGCTGAAGAACAGTGGTCTTAGACCTACTCCTTGGAGGGATAACTCCTGAGACAGGGACGCTATCCCTGGGCCAAGTGTTGCCTGGACCACTCCTTCGAACACTGTACTATTGGTGAAAGAAACATTAGAACTTATCCATTGGAAGGACTGGCCTTCAAAACTGGGATCCTGCACCAGGTTATTGCAACGGATAATTTTGTCTTTTTTCTTATGGTCATTTTTAAATGGAGGACAGTCTAGCTCATATGGTATTGCTTCGCAACACGATGAGCAGGTATTATTATATCTATTTGAAATCGACATATTAATATCTCCTTATTTATCTATATTAACGAATGTGATAAAATGCACATTCTAGTATAGTATATGAAAATGACTTTTATGATGGAACATTTTCGTTAAGTGAGTGCTAAAGCTAGATATAAATGGTATTATGGGTTAAGGATCACAAGAGGAGGTTTAAATAACATGGATGCATTGGTTATTGTCGATGTTCAAAATGATTTTGTAAGTGGAGCACTGGGGACTAAGGAAGCAGAAGCTATTATAGAACCACTGATAAATAAAATTAATTCATTTGACGGACTTATCATGTTGACAAAGGATAGCCATGATGAAAACTATCTAACTAGTCAGGAAGGGAAGAATCTCCCGGTAGAGCATTGCATTAAAGGCACAGCTGGATGGGAAATTGATTCCAGAGTTATGAAAGCAATCGAAGAAAAAGGGTTTAAATACAAGATATTTGAAAAAGATACTTTTGGATCCTTAAGCCTTGGTGACCATATAGTAGAGTTATACAATGAAGGAAAGATTAGACAGATAGAGATAGTAGGTTTATGCACCGATATATGTGTAGTTTCTAATGCTCTTTTAATAAAAGCTATGCTACCAGAACTGCCAATAAGGGTAGATGCTACTTGCTGTGCCGGCGTTACACCTAATAGTCACCAAGCAGCGTTGATAACCTTGAAATCCTGTCAAATAGAGATAGTTTGATAATTTTAAAGCTTCACATTAGCCCTCGTTATGTTTTATAGCAACATTTCGAGGGTATTATATTTTTTAATAGCTATTTATTTGATTTATAAAAAGAAGGTAGATTTTGGTTATCGGGGAGTGAAGTGTAGAAAGGAAGAGATTTATGAAGAAATGGAAATGCACAGTATGCGGCTATATTCACCAAGGAGATGAACCTCCAGAAGAATGTCCAGTATGTAAGGCTCCAAAGGAGAAATTCGTATTGCTGGAAGAGGAAAATGTATCAAAGTGGCGTTGTGGAGTATGCGGCTATACATATGAAGGTGAGGCACCGCCCGAAGAGTGTCCTGTCTGTGGTGTGACAGCTGATAAGTTTGTAAAGGTTGAAGCTGAAGTTAGAATTGATGAAAAATTATGGCAATGTACTGTTTGCTTATATATCCATGAGGGTGCTGAACCCCCTATGTTTTGTCCACGTTGCTGGGCACCCCAGGATCTTATCATGGACATGAGTAATCCAAAACCCATTCCTGATCAAAATAGGCCAGATTCAACTGATGAGACGGAAGCAGATATTCTAGTGGTTGGTACAGGTGCGGCAGCTTTTGCAGCAGCGATTACAGCAGCTAATGAAGGTAAGTCTGTAATTATGCTTGAGAAAAGCGGAGTAATAGGAGGAACCACAAGGCGGTCAGGTGGAGGCTTCTGGATACCTATGAATCGTCATCAGAAGGCCAAAGGGATTGATGATAACAAGGAAGATGCAATTAAATATATGTGCAGACAATCCTATCCCCAGCTTTATAATAAGGATTTAGAATTTTATGGGCTTCCGGAGAATGAATACAAGCTTATAGAAGCCTTCTGCGACAATGCTAACATTACCGTTGATTTTCTTGAAGGGCTAGGGGTATTTGAAACCATAGAAGATATAAATTGGTTAGGTAAAAACCAAGTTGACTACCAAAGCAACCTTGAAGAAAACAAGGGGATACGAGGTAGGATCTTGTTTACTAAAAATGAGCAGGGACTAGTGGGATATGGAGTTGTTCTAATGGAAAGCTTTAAAAAGTATGCCAAAAAACATGGAATACCAGTAAATACCCACCATGAAGTAACAAAGATCCTTAGAAATGATCAAGGTAGAGTTTATGGATTAGAAGTAAAGACAAGGGCTGGGATGAAAACATTCCAGGCAAGAAAGGCAGTAATTTTTGGATCCGGCGGTTATACCCATAATGAAGAATTGATGCGCAACTTCCAAAGAGGACCGATTTACGGCGGTTGCGCTACTCCTGAATGTACAGGTGACTTTATTCCTATGGCTGCTCAGATAGGGGCAAAGCTTGGGAATATGCAAGGCGCATTCAGAGCCCAGTGCCTATTTGAGAGCAAGTTGGCAAATCCAAATGCCGCAAATAACTGTTTCTTTATACCAGGTGATGCAATGTTCCAGGTTAATAAATATGGCAAGCGGGTAGTAAATGAAAAGAGAAATTATAATGATCGCGGTATGGCACATTTTGCTTGGGATCCTAATAAAGGTGAATGGCCAAACCAGCTTTTATTCTTAATTGCAGACAAAAGAACTGTTGAGCTGTGGGAAGGATTTCCTCCATACGCAACTACAGGAGGAGATGCAAAATATCTTATCAAGGGAGATAGCCTCGATGAACTTGCAGATAATATTAAGAAGCGGCTTGATAAGCTGGCAGCTCATATCGGAAGCTACAGGCTTGATGAAAGCTTTGCGGATGGACTAAAAGAGACATTTAAGCGCTTTAATGAATTTGCTAAAACAGGAAAAGATCTCGATTTCCATCGCGGGGACTACGAATACGATTTAGAGTGGGGATCACCTAAGCCAGCTAATCCTAGTGTGGAATGGCCGGAATCCATGGATAAGAACTATACATTACATCCCCTTTCTGAAGAGGGTCCCTACTTTGCTGCAATTCTAGGATCCAGCACCCTTGACACTAACGGAGGACCTGTAGTTAATGAAAATGCACAGGTTTTAGATTGGGACAACAAGCCTATAGATGGCCTTTACGGCGCCGGAAACTGTATTGCTGCACCAAGTGCCAATGCCTACTGGGGTGGAGGCGGAACTATTGGCCCCGCTATGACCTTTGGCTATCTGGCAGCAAAACATGCTTCTAAATAATTAGGTAATATAAGTTTTAAGTAGTAGATGACCATCAGAATATTGATGGTCATCTGTAATTAGTGGTGATATAATCTACTAGGAAATTAAAGGATGCAAAGGGAGACAAAATGTGTAGTATCAATGAAAAGATTCAAGGTCAAAGAATGTATTTTGAAAAGGGAGAAACCAAAGATTTAAGCTTTCGTTTGAAACAATTAAGGACTCTGAAGAGAGCTATAATAAAATATGAGAAAGAGATTATGGAAGCAATAAAAAAAGATCTCAACAAGGATCCCTTTGATGCCTACGCTACGGAAATAGGAATTGTCATACAGGAAATTAATTATCTCATTAAACATCTTCCTAAGTGGGTAGGCAAAAAAAGAGCACGAACACCTTTGGCAAACTTCTTAGCTACAAGTTTTACCTACGCGGAACCTTATGGGATTACATTAATAATGTCTCCTTGGAATTATCCATTTCAGCTAGCTATAGCACCATTGGCAGGAAGCATTGCAGCAGGAAACTGTGCGATTATAAAACCTTCTGCATATTCAGAACATACATCCCAGGTAATTGATAAATTAATTAAAGATTGTTTCGATCAACAATACATTACGGTAATAAGAGGGGGGAGAGGGGCCAATAAAAGTTTGCTTGATCAAAAATTCGACTACATTTTCTTCACAGGTAGTGTTGCGGTAGGGAAAATCGTCATGGAGGCAGCATCAAAACATCTAACACCTGTTACATTGGAGTTAGGAGGAAAAAGCCCCTGTATTGTAGATGAGACAGCTAATATTGATTTGGCAGCTAAGAGGATTATATGGGGTAAATTTATTAATGCGGGACAAACCTGTGTAGCTCCCGATTATCTAATGGTACACCACACTGTAAAAAATGAGCT
>JAAYSU010000079.1 GCA_012523915.1 Clostridiales bacterium | reverse complement strand
TAGCATATTTTTATTTACTTCTATATCTATTTTTGAACACAAAAAAACCGCCAAAGGGAATTCTCCCCCCTGACGGTTGGCGCTTGCGATAAGCAAACTTTGTAATTGTAAACAAACTCGTGTGTAATGAAACATTTATTATCTCTTTGAGAACTGTGATGCCCTACGAGCTTTCTTAAGTCCGTATTTCTTCCTTTCTTTCATCCTTGGGTCTCTGCTCAAAAAGCCTGCTGCTTTAAGAAGCGAACGATAATCTGAATCTGCATCACAAAGAGCTCTTGAAATACCATGTCTTAATGCTCCTGCTTGACCTGTAAAGCCTCCACCTTTAACTGTAGCTTTAACATCAAACTTACCTTCTGCACCAACTATTTCAAAAGGTCTGTTAACCTCTCTTTTAACGATTTCCGTACCAAAGTATTCATCCAAAGGTTTCTTGTTTACAGTAATTTCGCCTTTCCCAGGGATTAATCTAACTCTAGCAACGGAAGATTTTCTTCTACCGGTTCCATAATATTGCTTACTTGCCATTTTCGATTCCTCCCCTCTCTAGAATTCCCAAACTTCTGGCTGTTGAGCTGTATGCTTATGATCTGGTCCTGCATACACTCTTAGTTTCTTAAACATCTTTCTTCCAAGCTTACCTTTAGGCATCATACCTTTTACTGCATGTCTGATTATTTCTTCTGGCTTTTTAGCTTGCAGTTTCTCAAATGTAATCTCTCTGAGTCCGCCTGGATAGCCTGTATAGTGTTTGTAAATCTTACTTTTTCTTTTATCGCCTGTAACTTCTACTTTTTCCGCATTTACTATGATTACATAATCACCAGTATCTACGTGTGGAGTAAAAATTGGTTTTTTCTTACCTCTTAATATAGAAGCAGCCTCTGAAGCTAATCTTCCTAGAGTTTTACCTTCAGCATCTATAACATACCATTTTCTTTCTACTTCATGAGGCTTTGCTATGAATGATTTCATCTTGTCACACCTCCTGTGCCTAAATACTTGCACCTAACATATTGTTAGCCAAGGCGTTTCACCCCACCTTGGCAAGTTTTCATTTATAAATAAATCCGGGGCTAATGGATTTTGCACATAACGCATATTACAGTATAACGGCCTAAAACTGTAATGTCAAGCAATTTGTATACAGGTTTTTTATTGATTTCTATTCATTTCGCAAACTTTCTAATGCGCTTAGCTTCATAGCTCTTCTAGCAGGCGAATACCCTGAAATTAGTCCGATTGCAGTTGCAAAAACCAATCCACCTACTGCCACCCACCAAGGAATAATAGATATAGTTGATCCGCCTACTCCGATGCTTCCAAACATCATGCTCAATAAATCGGATAATACGGTATTCATTAATAGGGAAAGAATGAAGCTAAGTACTACTCCTGCAAGTCCACCTAAGAAACCTATCATACCTGCTTCTAATAAAAACATTCTGCGTATATCACCTAGGTTTGCCCCTATAACTTTCATTATTCCAATTTCTTTAGTTCTTTCGTAGATTGACATAATCATTGTATTCGTTATGCCCAGCGCTGCGACAAGAAGCGATATTGCACCTATTCCGCCAAGAATACCTTGAATCATTTTTGCTTGATCCTGCATAGCTTCAAGCCAGTCGCTTAAACTGTGGGTTTGAAAACCCATCTCTCGGATCTTGTCACTAACATCCTGTACATCATTGATATCGCCAACATAGACCATTGCTGACTGATATCCCTGCTGGTTAGGCCCAATTTCTTTTCTCGCCCGTTTCAAATCTTCTTTAATAGTTTTTAAAGTATCTATATTCATATACACATAATAGGCTGACTCATCGTTGGGATTTGCTAAAATTCCCACACCTTGGGCTTTATACTCTTTATAATTTATCTTTTCGCCTTCACTTCCATGTCTGCGCTTCTGTCCATATTCCCAATCACCTGTCATAATTATTTTATCGGTAATGACATCTACTTTTGGTTCACCACTCCAGCTGCTGTACATAGTTTCTCTAGGATTATAGAACATAACTGGGACCTGATTTCCGAACACTAAGGCATATTTGTCTCCGGGTTGAAGCAGGCGCCCTTCCTGCAAATTAAATCCAAATTTCTGCATTACTTCAGGCTTCATCCCAATAACACTTACAGAAGCTACATGCTTATCAATTCCAAAGGTCAAGTATTCTTCAACCCTCGGGGAAACAGCATCTACACCCTTTATCCTTTCCATAGCCGCAATCGCCTTATCATCCAATATGGCTTGCTTACCATCGGAATATCCGCCGACTACGTAACCCCCTCCCTGGTAGACATTAACCAAATGAAGATTGCCATAACTAGCTATCTGCTCTTCGAAATTATGAGATAATCCGAACCCGATTGATAGCATAACAATAATTGCGCAAGTGCCAACAACTACTCCGATAACGGCAAGAAAGGTTCTGGTTTTGCGCCTTAGCAAATTTCTTATTGCCAATTGTATTAAATCACGGCTATTCATTGAGGTCCATCTCCAAATCCATTTTCTTTTTACGACGTTTTTTAAGGAAAACAATTACACCTACAGCTACAACCACTATTATAATCAATATTACATACCATGGTACTGAGGATTGGCCCTCATCGAATTCTTCAATAGGCATGAAATCATCATTCCAAACAGGCATATCCATTATCTCAAAAGAAAACTCTTTTTCTAAAAGCTGTTCATTGCCGGATGCATCTTCATATCTAAAGACTAGTTTACCTTCCATTTGTCCGGCACCCCTTGGGATAAAAGAGAAGTTATAGCTGTCACTTCTGCCCGATTCCATATTTCCTACATAATAGCTTGTTGATTCCATAGTATCGAAATCACCTTCAGCAGATACGCGCAGATTGTTAAGGGTAGTTTTGCCCATGTTATAGAATTCTACGTTCACACCGTTTTGCATACCTGCATAAAGCTCAGGTGGTGCTATGATATCATCTACCACAAGCCTTGTTTCCTGCATGACAGGGATAGATATAACATCAGTTGCGTTATATGTATTTCCAGACCTATCTTCATATGTCATATTTATATTTACCGAAGTAGTTTTCTGTTCAGCATCTGGTTTTACACTAAGAAACAAACCATGCTCTTTATAGCCGTTTTTCTCGATACTATCAATAAAGAATGAGTTGCTGGATCTGACAGGAATAAAGGTTCCGTCAACTGAATCCAGAGTCACCTTAATATTCTGCAAATTATGACTCGAACTAGTATTTGTCAAACCAATATTCAACCTAAACTCGTCTCCCGCCTGAACAAAGGAACCTCCAAAGCTGTAATCACTTACCATCAGTTGAGGTGTGTTTACTGATTGCATTCCACCGTCATCTATAAAAACACCAGTATATTGCACTACTTGGTCGCCGCTTTGGGATGAAGGCTCTACTGCAATCTTAATTGGATAATTCTTAGAAATAGCGTCATCCAAGCTGAAGTAGGAGACGGAGTAGGACTTACTTTCGCCTTTCTTTATGCTTTGCTCTATAAAAATGTTCTTTGTTCTGTTAACCAAACCATCATTTGCTTCGGTATAGATCCTCAGTTCACCCGTATCATGTGTCCCATTGTTTGTAACCTGAAAGGTAAGTGTGAAGTTCTCGCCTTTATTTACCTGTTCAGGAATACTAATATTTGTAATAGCTAAATCTTTTATAGAAGCACTCCCTCCTGATTGAACCGGTATGTAAAGAGTTTGCTCTATGGAATTTGGGCTATTTGTTTTATCAAAGAAGTCAATTCTTATGTTTATTGGATAGTTCTTGCTATCAAGATTTGTATCTGCCGTTAACGGAAATACCACCGTCTTTGTAGTCCCAACATTCATATATCCAACTGACAAGGTGCTGCTCGAGTTATTTATGAAAATACCATCGGGTAATGATAGAGTTACCTTCGTATCCTTCATTACCGTATTACCCTTGTTAGTAAAGGTCAGCACAAGTTCATTGTCTATACCTGCTACAATTGAACTTTGAGGTCTTATTGCATGAACTAAATCAGCTGCCGCCATATAGTTCCCTTCATACTCTGCTGGAGGAGTGGTAGTCTTTTGGGAAATACTAATGCTTACATTCTTAGAACGCAAAATATCACCCTTATTGCTTCCTTCATCGACCAGCAATACCGTTATTGTATGCGAACCCACTGATGCATATCTTTTTACATCAATTGAAAATACCAGTTCAGTAGATTGGCTGGGTTCAAGAGAAATGGTCCCAGAATTCGGTTTTGGCTCCGTTAGATTACCGTCAGTCTGTGACAGATTCGTTTTAGGACTAAATACTATTTTATCATCGCTGTTGTTAGTAACTCTAACTTTTAAGGCTACGTTTTTATCATCCTGGACGGCAAAATAGCCTCCGGTCTGCTCAATTTTAACATGGATGTTCTCTGCACCGTAAACAAAATCACTTTTTCCCGTAAATACTGGGATGCCAAGCACCAAAAACAAGATTAATGCATATACTAATATTTTGCAGCTAACTTTATCACTCATAACTCTATCCCCTCTTATTTTCTTCTATATTAAGAATGTTTCCATCCTTTATTGTCACAATTCGGTCAGCGTACTCACTAATAGTAGGGTCGTGAGTAACAATAAGCAATGTCTGATTGTTTTCACGAACTTTTTTCACCATTATTTCCATTACTTCCACAGAAGTTGATGAGTCTAAATTACCTGTGGGTTCATCGGCAAATATGATCTTTGGATTTCCAACAAGTGCTCTTGCAATCCCTACCCTCTGCTGCTGACCTCCACTCATTTGGCTGGGCTTTCTTTTCTCATATCCGGAAAGACCAACATCTTCAAGCATTTTCTTTGCTAATATATGTCGTTTCTTGTTATCAACACCGCGAAAGATCAAAGGAAGACCAACATTCTCAACAGCTGTTAGCATAGGTAGAAGATGAAAGGCCTGAAAAATAAAACCAATGTTTTTTTGACGAAATAAAGTAACCTTTTCTTCATTTAATTTATGAATAGGAATATCACCAATATATATCTCCCCTCTGGTAGGCTTTTCGAGTCCTGCTACCATATTTAAAAAGGTAGATTTACCTGAACCCGAAGCGCCAACAAGGCAGATAATTTCACCCTTATGTACTGACAGGCTGACGTCATCCAAAGCAATCTCTTTTTCATCACCCATCCTATAAATTTTGCGCACGTTCTTAACTTCAATTAATGGTTTCATCTTTCTAACCTCTAAAATTAATTATAAGAAAATTATACCATATATTAGACGAACAAATTGTTAAGAAGTTCCTACAAAATAAAGACGATTATCTTAATAGATAATCGCCTTAGAAAAAATATATTCATTTATCTAAATCAATTCAACCAGGTGGAAGGTCTTTTTGCCCTTCTTAATCAATAGTTTTCCGCCTTTAAACATTTCCTTAGTTACCATCAACTTGGTATCATTAACTTTTTCCCCTTCTATAGTTAAACCGCCCTGCTTAATGGTTCTAAAGCCCTCGGAATTGCTGGATACAAGATTTAGCCTTGAAATGAGGTTGACAACCCCCATGCCCTCTCCTTCAAACTCAGATGCAGGAATCTGAGTTTTGGGTACATCATCCATACTTCCTTGGCCTTCAAACAAGGCCCTTGAAGCCTCTTGAGCTTTCAAAGCCTCTTCTTCACCATGAACCAGCTTTGTAACTTCAAAAGCTAAAATCTCTTTAGCATGATTTATCTCTGCATCCTTCAGGGATGCTAATCTTTCAACTTCTTTCATAGGTAAGAATGTCAGCATTGCTAGGCAGTTTCTAACATCAGCATCCTCTACATTTCTCCAATACTGATAGAACTCATAGGGAGATGTCTTCTCAGGATCAAGCCAAAGGGCGCCTTTTTGAGTTTTACCCATCTTCACGCCTTCACTTGTAGTTAAAAGTGCGAAGGTCATTCCATAGACTTGTTCCTGTTCCACTCTGCGAACAAGTTCAACTCCACCTAAAATATTTGACCACTGATCATCTCCACCGAATTGCATTTTACAATTATACTTGCGGTAAAGCTCTAAGAAGTCATAGGATTGCATAAGCATATAGTTAAATTCGAGGAAAGAAAGTCCCTTTTCCAACCTCTGCTTAAAGCATTCAGCTGCAAGCATGCGGTTTACGGAAAAATGCCTACCTATATCCCTAATAAATTGTACATAATTCAGATCAAGCAACCAATTTGCATTGTTTTCACATATGGCTTTTTCATCACTGAAATCTATAAATCTTCCAAAGGTCTCTTGGAATCTCTCACAATTCTTGATAACCGTATCTTTAGTCATCATCTGCCTCATATCGGTTCTTCCAGAAGGGTCTCCTACCATTCCAGTACCACCACCGATTAGTACGATAGGCTTATGACCGAATTTCTGCATATACATCATGATTATAATCTGCATGAAGTGTCCGACATGCAGTGAATCCGCAGTAGGATCAAATCCTATATAGAAAGTTACTTTTTCTTTTGTAAGCAGGTCACGAATCTCTTCCTCATGGGTCGCCTGCTTAATAAAGCCCCTTTCTTTTAAGACATCGTAGACATTTGTGTGCTCACTGACATTATCATTTATTTCATACATTTTACTACTCCTCAAATCAATTATTTAGTTCCGAATAAACGGTCACCAGCATCGCCTAGACCGGGTACAATATATGCATTTTCATTAAGATGGCTGTCTTTAGCCGCTATGAATATATCAGCGTCAGGATGTTTGCTTTGTAAAAAATCTATTCCTTCAGGTGCTGCAATCAAGCACATGAATATAATATTCTTGCCACCGCGTTCTTTTATGAAGTCAATAGACGCAACAGCCGAACCACCAGTTGCAAGCATAGGATCTACTACAAAAACTTGTCTCGAAGCAATATCTGACGGTAATTTACAGTAATATTCTATCGGCTTATGTGTATCAGGGTCTCTATATACCCCAATATGGCCAACTTTGGCATTTGGTACCAGAGCCTGCATACCATCGACCATCCCGAGACCAGCCCTTAAAATCGGTACAATTGCAATATCTTCACCTTTTAACATCTTAACTGTAGCCTTGCGTATCGGAGTTTCTACCTCTACATCCTGCAAGGGCAGACTGCGAGTAGCTTCATATGTCATCATCATAGATATTTCTCTAGTTAGCTCTCTAAAATCCTTAGTGCTTGTATTCTTATCTCTTAAAATACCCATCTTGTGCTGAATCAGCGGATGATCAAATACGTATACATTGCCCATCATAAACCTCCCTGAAATTTCTATATTAAAAACTACAATAAATCTAACATATCAATTCTGCGTTGGTGACGTCCACCTTCAAATTCAGTATCCATCCAAACATCAACTATTTCTTTCGCCTTTTCCAGTTCTAATACTCTTCCTCCCAGGGCAAGAATATTAGAATTGTTATGTTTCCTGCTCATCTCTGCCATGAAAGTATTTGTTGCTAAAGCACAACGGATTCCTTTTATCCTATTGGCTGCTATTGAGATCCCTATGCCTGTCCCACAAAACACAATAGCTCTGTCAGCCTGTCCCGAAGCTACCATTTCAGCGCACTTCTTCCCGAAAATAGGGTAGTCCACCGAGTCCTCTGAGTCTGTACCCAGATCAATAATTTCTATATCCCTATTCTCAAGATGTTTTTTTATCTCTTTTTTTAGAGCAAATCCTCCGTGATCACTTGCCAATGCCAGTTTCATTTTAACCTCCTAAAATTTTAAACCTTTATAACATTATAGCCGGCTGATTTAAGCATCCTGTTCATTACTGCAAATCCTATAGAATCATCAGAGTTTAAAGCTCCGGCTAAAATCAGATCCACATTTTGTTTATCAAACTCT
>JAAYSU010000078.1 GCA_012523915.1 Clostridiales bacterium | reverse complement strand
ATCCATACCTCTGATGCAAGGTCCTTGTTATCGCCGCAGTCAATGTGGTCTTACCATGGTCTACGTGACCTATTGTACCAATATTGATATGTGGCTTACTTCTTTCAAATTTTGCTTTTGCCATTGTGGTTTTCCTCCTAAAAATGCATTTATAAGTGGTTTACTGTATGATTGGCTCGTCAGCCTTTTCCCAATAAAATTGCTAGAATATTCTTAAGCGAAATCTGTCCACTTAAGAATATTCCTTAGCAGCTAATGGAGCTGTTGAGCAGAATCGAACTGCCTACCTCATCCTTACCAAGGATGTGCTCTACCTATTGAGCTACAACAGCATGTTTGCCATTACACTTTTCACATTGTACTATACGCAAATTAACGTGTCAACATCTATTTAGTCAACTTTGTATCAGACCTATCTGTCTGTATTTAAAATTTTAGCTAATTTTCTTTTTGTTCTTTGTATTGCATTATCTATAGATTTAGGTGACTTCCCTAAGCTTTTGGAAATTTCGATATAGCTTTTACCCTGCATATATTGATTCCAAGCTATGCACTCAAGATCGCTGAACACTCTTGAACCATCTCTTTCAATGTAGTCCATAACTTCTTTTATTAATAGTAAAGCTTCTGGGTCATAATTGCTGTTTGCAGACAGGGTCTCTGCCAAGGTGCTTTTTTGCGAATCATTACTTACCGGCTTATTTAATGACACAGATGTATTTAATGGAAAATGCTTCATGCGTGCAGCTTGCTTTATTGCAGATAGTATCTGCCTATTTATACATAATTCGACAAATGTACGAAAAGAAGTCTGTTTAGTATCATCATAGCTTTTAATAGCCTTGAAGATACCAATCATACCTTCTTGAATAATATCATCTCTGTCTGCCCCTGCTATAAAGTATAGATTAGCTTTAGTTTTTGCTAATTCCTTGTATTTACGAATCAAATATTCTCCCGATTCTTCACAGCCCTTTTGAGCAAGTTTGACTAGTTCTTCTTCCGTTAGGCTATAATCAAGATTTGTATTATCCACTATTTTTTACAACTCCTTTGTCGGTTAATTTCGTACATTAAAACAGCTGCTGCATTGGAAGCATTTAAGGAAGAAATATTACCTTCCATTGGCAGTGAAACTACGAAGTCACTTTTTTCTTTTACCAATCTGCTAATTCCTTTACCCTCGCTGCCTATGATGACAGCAATAGGACCCGTAAGATCTGCTTCGTAATATAATTCTCCATCCATATCACATGACACAACCCATAATCCTAAGGCCTTTAGCTTATCAATTGTATTAGCTATATTTGTCACCTTAGCAACAGGTAAGTATTCAACCGCTCCCGCAGAAGCCTTTCCCACTGTCTCGGTCAGGCCCACCGCATTCCTTTTCGGGATAATGATCCCATGTGCTCCAGCACCGTCTGCAGTCCTAATTATAGCACCAAGATTATGAGGGTCCTCTATGTTGTCAAGGATCATCAAAAAAGGCTCCTCTCCCTTATCAGATGCTCTAGCTAATATGTCGTCAACTTCGTAATACTTATACGGAGATGTTTGAGCTGCGACACCTTGGTGTTTAGATGATCCTGCAAATCTATCCAATGCCTTTTTGTCTACATACTGAATAGGAATTTTGCTTTCTCTAGCCATCCTCTCTATTCTCTTTATAGAGCCCTCTCCGTTTTTAATAACAACTAGCTTTTCAATCTCTCTTTGACTCTTCAGGGCCTCTAGCACGGGATTCCTGCCAAAAATAACACTCAATTCAATACCCCTCCACAAACACGCCTATACTCCGTAAATTTATAAGTAATGCCCTTTTCAGTACAGGGTTCGCTTTCAAAGACAAGCTCCCATTCATCACTTTCGTCCAGGTTTGGGAAAAACTTATCGGCTTCGAATTCTTCACATATCTTAGTTACGTAAAGAGTACCGCAATGGTCTAATAATTCCCTATATATGCTCTCTCCGCCAATTACAAAAACATCATCTAAATCATAATTTTCTAGTTCTTCGAAAAGACTATCTATAGAGCTAAGTAGCGTGCATCCATCTTGGTCGCAAAGCTTCCTTGAAAGAACAATGTTTATCCTGTCTTTTAGAGGTTCACCTCCGGGCAAAGATTCAAGGGTGGTTCTTCCCATAACTACTACTTTACCCAAGGTCTTTTCTTTAAAATATTTTAGATCGCCTGGTAGATGGACCAATAGTTTACCGTCTTTACCTATGCCCCAATTTTTATCTACAACCACAATTGCCTTCATAAACAACCTCTTATCATACCGCAACTGGAATATTTTTTATTTGCGGATTTGTAATATAATCTTCAACTATGACATCGTCCGGAGTAAATTCATAAAAGTCCTTAACATTCGGGTTAAGACTAACCTTAGGCGCAGGATACTGAGGTCTTTCAATCAATTCTTTAACAATAGGAATATGCCTGTCATAAATATGGGCATCTGCAATGACATGTACTAGTTCTCCAGGCTCAAGCCCTGAAACCTGAGCAAACATCATAACTAATATGGAGTATTGCACTACATTCCAGTTGTTAGCTACTAAAATATCCTGTGAACGCTGGTTTAAAATTGCATTTAACTTATTGCCCGTTACATTAAATGTCATGCTATAAGCACAGGGATAGAGGGCCATTTCATGCAGGTCTTCAAAATTATACATATTGGTCAGTATGCGTCTGCTGTATGGATTATGTTTTAGGTCATAAAGAACTCTATCAACCTGATCCATCTCACCCTCATTGTATTTATGCTTTATTGAAAGCTGATATCCATAAGCCTTACCTATAGTTCCCTTTTCATCTGCCCAAGCATCCCATATACGACTATTGAGATCCTTGATGTTATTGGACTTTTTTTGCCATATCCAAAGTAATTCATCTGTAGCAGATTTAATTGCAGTGGGTCTTAATGTTAGTGCAGGAAATTCAGCTGACAAGTCATAGCGATTCACTACACCGAACTTCTTGATAGTATGTGCATCGCTTCCATCTTCCCATTTTGCTCTTACTTTCTGACCCTCAGATGAATACCCGTTTTCAACAATATCTTTGCACATTGCTACAAAGAGTTGATCTGCCCTACTCAATAATGCCTCCTCCTTCCATGTCAATTAACTGAAGACAAAAAATCTAAGTATTATTAGAATTAAAGCTATGATTATTATAAGAAGCATATTCTTTTCTCTGCGGGTCCAAGGTCGTTTTACCCCTTGCTGCTTTTCCTCTTTATATTTTCTATCCGCTTCTTTCGCTATTTCACGGTTGGTTAGATAATAATCCGCCAGTTTGTCCCTAAACTTATTTCTCGCCGGTCTTTTCGCCATTTATTTCACCTATCTTCAAAATAATATCATTAATTATTTCTTCCATTCTTTCTATTTGCCTTGATATATATAAATACCCTATAAGAGCCTCTAAAGCAGTTGCCCACTTATAATCAACGGGATCAACATTCTTTGGTTTACTTGAGGATTTTTTGTTTCTAGCCCGCTTAACTAAACTAAACTCTTCTTGGCTAAGGCTTTCTAGTATTAATTTCAAGGCTGCAGATTGGGCTTCTGCTCGAACAAATTTTACAGCATCCTTATGAAGCTTTTCTGCATGAGTCTTTCCTGATTCTATTACATGAGCCCTGATGTAAGTTTCATAAACTGCATCCCCCATAAACGCTAATACTGAAGTATTCATATTTAGGTATTTTTTCTTATCCATATATTACTTTCCATCACTATAATCAAATATTTTATTTAAAAAGGTAGATTTCTTAGGTCCTTTATAATTTTCTTCACCTAAATAGCATATTTCTGCATTGAAAATATTCGGTTTTGTTTCTAAAAGAGCATAGGAGCAGGCTCTTCTTCCCCTAGGTATTGTTAAGCTTCCGGGATTCAATAAATGTATGTCCCCAATACATTCATAGTGTGGAATATGAGTATGTCCATAAAGAATAGCTTTGCATCCCAAGCTTGTTGCCTTATACATGATATTCATAGTATCGTATTTAACACATTCAATATGGCCATGAGATAAATAGATCTTACCAAATTCCGTATCTAATATTTTATAGTTTTCATTGGCTTGTCCAACATCCAAATTACCTCTAACAGATATGAAAGGTACCTCGGATACATTTTCCAGCCTGAGCGCATCTTTGTAATAATCACCCAGGTGAATCACATAATCATAATCTTTGAATTCCTCTAGCAATTCAATTGCCCTATCTATTTTACCATGAGTATCGCTAATTACTAAGAATCTCATAATTTTACCTTCGTATTTGTATCGGTTTCAATCAATTATACATTGTAAGGATATAAAATGCACTATGATTTTGGCTTGCTTATGTACGAGAAATCGATTAAAATCGTTTTGTCAGAACAAAATTGGAGGTTTACATGTCAGATGCACTAAAACTGTTAATTAGAACTTTAATTATTCTTCTACTTATGATTGCAGGAACTTGGCTGAACACTAAAATCAGTAGCTTTACAGATGCGAATGTTTCTTCAATTATACCCTATGCTCTATACTACCTGATAGGAATAGCATTAGGGACCATGGTAGGCCCCCGCTTCGTTAAAAACAGAAATAAATTTGTATACCTTTTTCCTACAATTATCT